>JAZUIK010000180.1:0-9408 GCA_045642205.1 Bianqueaceae bacterium | reverse complement strand
TTTTCCTTTGAGTACAATGCGCTGCTTCCCTCAGGCCCCATCATGCCCGCTGCCTCAACTGCATTGGGAGCCGGCCTGATATCTCCGCGCCCCATCGATAAGCTTCGTATTGAACCCGCCTGTCCGGCAGCGGTTTCTCTGATCGGTAACTGTCAGAAAGATCCTGCCCTCCGATCGAATTATCCAGCGCACATCATGCAGCATGCCTTTCGTTCCCTTTCCCATCCTTCTATGCCCTGTATCCTTACAGACGAAGAAAACGCGGATCCCCTGACTCTTTCAGGTAATGATTTGATCCTGGATCTCGGAAAAGAGATGGTTGGTTTTCTTTTGCTGGATCTGGAGCTTTCTAAAGACTCAGAAATCCTGCTCGGATGGGGTGAACACCTGGATGATGGCCATGTCCGTACCGAAATCGGATCCCGACATTTTGCTGCAAGGATCACCCTTCCCAGGGGCCATCAACGCTTCTTTTATCCCTTCAAACGAATGGCCTTCCGTTACCTGGAGCTGCAGTTGATGGATCCGAAAGTGACCTGTACGCTTCACTACGCCGGTATGCGCCCTGTCTACTACCCGTTAAAGAAACTGAATACCTTCACCTGTGCCGATGCTCTTCATCAGCGGATCTACGAGGTCTCTCTTAGGACTCTGCTCCACTGCATGCATGAGCACTACGAGGATTGTCCCTGGAGAGAGCAGGCTCTTTATACCATGGACAGTCGCAACCAGATGCTGATCGGCTATTACACCTTTGAAGAGTATGACTTTGCCCGCACTTCCCTTTCCCTAATCGCGAAAGGTATCCGTTCCGACGGATATCTGGAACTGATCAATCCAGGAAAAGCTCCTATTACGATCCCCAGCTTTACAGCCATCTACCTGATCCAGGTAGCGGAGTATCTGAAATATACAGAAGATTGTACCTTCGTAAGAGAGATCCTTCCCGTTCTACATGCCATCGCGGATAACCTGATCCGGCGTCAGGATACAAGAGGCCTCCTTCCCAGAGAATCCGATCCAAAATATTGGGAATTCTTTGAGTGGCAGACCGCTCTGGATGGTCATACAGCACCGCTTCCCTCTGAAAACGAGATCATCTACGATGCTCCCATGCAGGCCTTTGCTGCCATGGCTCTTAGCTCCATGGCCTCCATTGAGATGAAACTGGGAGACCCCCGAAAGACCGATCGCTATCTCACTGGAGCAGATCGGATCCGTCAGGCCTTCCATAAGACCTTCTATTCCGAAGAGAACCCCGGATACCACAGCTTCGCTCTGTATGATGCTGACTCGAAAGATGCAGAACCTTCCCGTCTTCATCTGAGTGAGCTGACACAGTCCCTGGCTGTCTGTGCCGATCTGGTCCCTGAAGCCAACCTGAAAGAAGTTCTTTCCCTGCTGGCAGATCCCTCTTCTCTTCAACTGAAAGAGCCCTTCTATCCGGTCACCTTAAGCCACAGTGTGTTTAAATATGAAGCATTATTGCGTGATCCTGAAACATATGCCTCTTATGTTTTCAAAGACATCGAAAAGCAGTTCTCCCATATGCTAAGTAAAGGTGCTACGACCTTCTGGGAGACCATCGACGGAGGCGACGCTTTTGACAACGCAGGAAGTCTGTGCCATGGTTGGTCAGCGATCCCGGCATACTTCTATTTGAAATATGTCGTTGATATCAAAAAGGAGGGAACCACTCTTCCCTCCCATCTCACTAACATCTATGCACCCTCTACCGAACCGATCAAAGATCCCGGTCGACGGATCCTTTATTCGTAAGCCGTCTTTCCCAGAGTATCTGCAACCGCATCTTTAACCGCAGCCATTTCCCGGCTGCGGTTTCTTTATTTCCATGGCCCATGATCTGGGGAAGATATCGTTTTTCTTCGGCTTCCTCCTTCATAATATCCATGGTCTCCTCCGGTTCTTCTTCCATCAGGATATTCACATTTTCCACTATCACAGGATTCCTAACCAGATCCATCCATGCGGCGATCGCCTCCGGATCTGTCCAGTCCATGGTTTCCAGGATCCATCGGCTGAGTGTTTCTGTTTCCCAGAGTTTCTCTGTCGCTTTGGGATTCCATTCCCGAAAAGATGCCAGGGGATCTTTATCTCGAAAAGGCTGATATGCGCATTTCACCATTCCGGTCTTTGGATCATATAGGATCGTTTCCGGGTCCGACAGGATCCTCTCTTTTTCAAGAAAAAAGGCTTCCATCTCCTGTCCCAGCTGTCTCCACGCCGTAATAAACTCTCTGATCTCTTCCCTGGTCGGTTCCTGCTGCATCCATTTTTTCAGTGAATCTTCTTCACTTCCTTCATAGATGATCACTCCCTCCTCCTGATGGAAAGGTCGGATCTTCTCCATCTTCCGCATCATCCGGGGGATATATGTTGGAAGCACTTCTCCAAAGACTCTGTATTCCTTGATCTCGCCCATATTGTTCCTTTCTACAGACTCAATAAGATACCCAATATCACATAGGGGATCACCGGGATCCTTTCTCCCTGGTCCTTCTTCTTTGCCAGCGCCATTCCCGTCTGATAGATCGCTGCACTCATGGCCAGATGGATCATTCCCAGGATCATCCCCCGACAGAACAGGTCTATATCCAACCACAGAGCCATAAGGACCAGCATCCAGAGATCTCCCCATCCCAACTGCTCTTTTCTCGCAAAGATCCAGCAGCACAGAAACAGGCTGCCTGCCATGAATCCCTGAAGACACAGTATGATCCCATCTCCATGAACGAAGATGATTCCCATACGGATAAGTACTACCAGGCTCATCCCTGAGAGTCCGGCTACTGACAACTGTTTATGGGCCAGATCTTCCATCCCCAGAAGGAAGAGAAAGATCCATGTGAGGCTATTTAAAATATGTAGTATTTCCATAACATAATCCGCAGGGTGTCAATCCTGCTGCCATTGCCTGAGACAGTGTCATTCCCTTCAGATTCGGAAACAGCACCGAACAGGAATGTGTGTGATACCGGTCTCCTCCGTTCGTAGCATAGACCACTCCGCTGCCGCCTCCACATAGACTGCAGGGGAGCAGGCCCTTACCCTCCGCTTCAGAAACCGTCATCGAACTTTTTTGTTTATCGATCAGAAAACAGCTCATCACATGGTAATGGACACCGCTTCCGATCTGATATACGGTGTCCTCGTTTTTCTCTTCATTACCTTTGGAAGCTGAAGATGCACTGTCTTCCGCTCCGAAAAAGGCCCTGGTTACCTTGCTGATACTCCCCTCTTCCAGGGTAAACAATCCCGCCAGAGGACTCCAGGAAATAGTTATCTCTGCCCGGATCAATCGGTCTCTGGAATCATCTGTATAGAGATATCCGCTATCCAGAAAAGATATCCCACTCCAGCCGCTTTCCACTCCCCAGGCCTCTAATTCCTCTGAACTCCATTTTTCCCGTAAGGAAGCCTGCATAAACAAAAGACCCACTGCATCCAGTGCAATATCATCCAGCGTCTCTCCCATTTCTCCACCGAATAAAAAGCCTTCCATTTGATCCATCAGGGCATCATATTGAGATTCCTTGTCTGTTAATAAATCTGCTGTTGCCGCTTCTTTGGCTCTTTCCCGGCGCTTTTCCTTATCCTTACCGCTGCCCTTTTCTCCCTTTTCCTCCGAGCGTTGCAATACATAGCTGATCACCGCCATTTCCTGGAGCGTATCCTGTACGTCCGATTCAAACATGGCGGAAAAGATCAGCATACGGATCATTAATAGAAAAGGAAGGACCACCAGCACCATAACAGGTACGACGATGGCTGCCTCTGCTGTCACGGATCCTTCCAGCGTCCAATCTTTATGCTCTTTATTGATAAAATCCATATCCTGCCTCAAAATCCATTATTCCAACACCTGCCGCTGTTCCATAGACCCGGAAGGCTGTCACTGCCTGATCCAGTTCATAGTGATCGTGATTCAGGACCAGCAGTTCCTGGATCCTTCGAAGACGGATCTCTCTGGGGAGCAAAAAGAGCAGGATCTTGGTATAGTCACCGTAGTCTAATCCGGTATCTGTCTCATTTTCCTTACCGGTAATCTCTTCTCCGACACTTTCTACCAGGGATGTCAGATCTGTCTTCCAGCTCTGCTCCGTTTTGATCAGGGGCACTTTGTCTCCACTGGTCAGATCCTTGTAATCATCAATAGATTCTGCCAGACTCCAGGCTGTTAAGATCGCACCGAATGCGACTATGTCTCCCACGCCAGGCAGTAAAATGCCGCCTGTGGCGGCCGCTAAGGCATCGATCTCTTCTCTCTTTTCCGGATTGCTCAAAAGAAATGCCATATTCAGTACCGTTCGAAGTAGCAAGATCCTTTCCCTGGTCCCCTTCACATTTTGAAACTCATTATTTTTTCCAACGATGATATATTCCACTTCGTTCTTGAAAAAACGTCCCTTCTTCTCTCTTCCACGGATATTTTCCGTTTTCTCTCCCTCTGACTCCAGGATGGTCTCCCGAAAATTTCTCAGCATTTCGATACAGTATTCTCCGGTGAGGTAGGTACTCTCGAAACCTTCTCCGAAGGTCAGCTGTGAAAGAGATCCCTTCCAATCCTCCTCTTCCCCAAAAACCTCTTCTAAGTCCAGCTCCCTGTCCCGATCCTCTGCCAGGAGACTCAGATTGTCCGGATATCCCTGCAGTTTTCTAAGAAGATCAGCAATCCTAAGCGGTTTTGCGGCTGCTCTGTAATCATAGGGAAGCTCGATGGAGGTATCATAATCCTCAATGTCTCGAAACAGCCTTACCTGCTGACGCACCTCTTCCGAAGAAATCGTCGGTTCCGAAAACATCTGGATCAGGCGCCTGAGAGCATCTTCTGTTTTATCGCAGATCTCTGCGTTTTCCTGCATGATGTCGGCATAGTCCTGCATCTCTTCCACCTCATAGGGGATCATCTCCAGAACTTCCTTCATCTCCTCATCCTTTTCTTCCAGTTCCGCTCTTTTTTCAGATAGTGAGAGCATTTTTTCTCTGGCATCCAGACAAAGGATCCGGCACTCCATGATCCAGGAAAGACCTCTCTCCAGATCTCCCACCTCATGGGAAGAGATCCCTTCCAGCATCGATTCTTCATCTTCATCCTCTGACCCTGGATCCCCAGCCTCCATCTGCTCAGCTGCTATTTCCATTTTTGATAATGTTAGTTTGATATCTTCCAGGGTCGGATCGTCTTTTAATAACCCATTAATATAGTAATATTCTCTGCCTCCGTCACTGCGAAGGCCTTCCATTTCCGTGATCAGAGAAGCGTACTCCTCCTGTATCGATGATAAAGCTGCCGCTCCCTCCACTCCACCGGTGGCTTCCAGAGTAACCTCTGCCTCCAGAGCGCTATCTCTTGCTTCAAAAAGGATCTCCAACAGATCCTCCAGCAAAGACAGATATCCCCTTTCTTTCATGAAGGCAACGATCTGTTCCTCTAAAACTCCTGCTTCCTGCAGGCTCTCTTCCGGGACTACCAACATATCCTGATAGGTGTATTCTCCCGTCAGATGCTTCGCATTCTTTTTCATATAGTATTCGAAGGAGCCGGATAATTTGCTTTCCGGGACCATATATAATCCATAGTCCTCCGCCCATTCCTGCTGATATTCCGCCAGAACGCCAAAAGCGGAAAGATCCATATCTTTCCGCACGCTCGTTGTCATGATCAATTGTCTTCCGTATGAAAACAGGATCAGAAGAAGAGCGATCATCGAGGAAAAAACAAGAGAATAGAATACGGTCATGGACCCTTCCAGAGTCTTACGCCTCTCATTCCTCTCCATCAAACGCCTCCTTCAACACTTCCTTCACCAGATCCACTCGATTTCTGAAGATCGCCGGATCCATATATACTTCCGAAACTGTCTGCTGCCAGGTGGTTTCCGTCATCAGACGACAATTCCCCCAAAGAGACACAGTGAAGGATTCCCTAAGGAATCCTTCCTGAGTCTGCCACTCCCACTCACAGGAAAGAAAGGGGATCCTCTCCAGCTTTTCTCTCAGAAAACTATCTCCGATAGCCACCGCGTCATCCATGGGTGCTCCTGTCTTTCGGATCTCTCTGCAGACTAACGCCGCCTGTCTCTCAGCATTGTCCGCATATAAGCGGAAAGTCAGATGCATCCCCATCTGGATCAGCAGGACCAGGACCAGGAAGCTGATCGGAAAGATCAGAGAGAGTTCCACCGTGGAACTTCCTTTGAGGTAGTGTTTCATTGTCCTTTACCTTAGGGGGCAATGGACGCCGGGTCAAAGACACCACCCTGAGAGGAAATGCTGTCCAGGACACCCTCGACAAACTCGACGATCGTATCCTTGAACATCAATGCCAGAGCCACAAGGACAGCGATCAGAAGGACCGTCTCCAGGGTTGCCATGGCATCCTCATTTTCCCATGCGGAAGAAAGTGCACCATGAATGGCGTTTTTCACCTGCATGGAGAAGCAAACGAGAATAGCTCCCATTCGATTAGCAAGAGAACTCATCTTTCTCCTCCTTTTCTTCCCCGCTAAAATTTCATACTGATCAACGCCGGGGAAAGGACCATGATCAATATCACCACTAAGAGCATCATCAGAGGCAGCATCAACTTGGTGTCTACCTCTTCTGATTTTTCTCTGGCCTGCTTTTTCCTGGTCTCCCAGGCATCATCGGCCAGTTCCTTAAGACGCGTTAACACATAAGCGTCGCCGCGTCTGAGGTTTTGAGTCAACAACGAGACAAAGCGCCTCACTTCTTTTACGGGGATCCTGTCAGCAAAACGGTCCAGTGCATCCCGGATCGATATTCCCTCTTCCATCTCCAGAGCTGTTCTGGAGACTTCTTCCATCAGCATAGAAACCTTGGTACTTCTGTCCCCTCTTCCTTGCCGGTAATCTCTTCCCAGTCTCTGCCAGGCGGAGCTTAAGGAAAGTCCCGCTCCCATCAAGATCACCAGTTCTCCGATAAACTCCGGATACGCACTTTTGATCTCAGAAAGTCTTCTGGCAGAATATTCCTTATAATCTGAATCCTGCTTGGCGATGACTAAGGCCGGGATCAGGACGAACAGGACTGCCCAGAGAAAACTGTTTTCTTCACCGGCATATCGCCATGAGATACTCTCTCCTTCCTCTGTCACCAGAGGAAGTTCTATGTTCTCCTCGTTTGTAAACTGCCCCTTGCGGATCTTCTCCACCAGATGATCTGTTTTGACGCTGTTTCCCATCTCATCTTCCGAAGCAAGCTGCAAAGTGACTACCTGGGATTCTGTGTACCCTTCCAGTGAGCAGGTAATCTCTATCCGTATGGGTTCTCTTTTTTCTCCCGGAGTGATCAAAAGTGTTCCTCCGGACCGCATCTTTTTCGGATCCAGACTCCGATAGCTGACGGAAACATTGCCTTCCTCCGTCGCGATCATAGGTGGAAAGGGTACATCCGAGGCGATCACCGCTCCGTCATAGGCGGAATGTAAACGTTCTCCTGCTTTTGACAATGCCAAAAGTGCCTGTTCTTCCGTAATCTGTTTTTCAGGGATATTCAAAGAAAACTCCCGAACAGTCTCTCCCTCTTCTCCCAAGAGTACCATCTGTACTCTGGCCTTATCGTCTCCTTCACCATAGGCAGGTCTTTGGATGATTGGATCCAGTGTCCTGTCTTTACTTTCCGCCATACCATGAATGATCAGAAACAGGCTTAGTACTAAGATCAGGGAAAGGATCATGCTTCCCCATCGTTTCGCTCTGTACTGAAGATACTGTAATTCTCCGATCTCTTTTCCGGACAGATCCCGAAGAAGCTGTCTGACTTCATCCCCGGAATCCTGTTTTCTATCCAGTTTTGAAAGCCATCTTTCCAGAGCCTCCCCACCGGGGGTGATCCAGGCCCAGATGCCCTTTTCCTTCTCTTTCTTTTTCAGTCCGTACAGCCGCTCATCCGCCTTTTCTCGTCGGGTCCTCTGTACCAACGAGAGCACCATGAACAGGATCAATCCTGCATCCAGGATCCCTGCGGCTATCATTTCCATATGCTTCATAGGTCGATCTGTACCATCTTTCTGGAGATCAGCACGCTCAGCACACTCAGTACCGCGCAGACTGCCATGATCAGATACCCCCTGACGGAAGAATATAAGGGAGCCAGATAATCCGGGCTCATGATCAACAGCATGGCAATGATCACAAAGGGCATCACCGTCATGATCTTTGATTCCATCTTTTTTCTTGCCAGCAGTACCTTCAGTTCCGCCCTTAGTTCCATACGGTCCTGGATCATGTGGATCGTGTTATCCATAACCGCTGCAATATTTCCTTCCGAACGTTTGCAGATCTCTACGGATCTGGCAAAGGAAAGGATCTCATCGATACCGCTCCTCTCTCCCAGATCCTTCAATCCCTGTTCTACCGGGATCCCCAGACTGAGTGCACCTGCCATCTGTTTCCATTCCCGGCTTAACAGGGGCATCACTTTTTCATCCGTCTCCTCTGCGCAGGAGAGGATCGCTCCCTCCAGGGATTTTCCCGCCCTCAGACTGACCATCAGATCGTACAGCGACTCTCTGAATTCCTTACTGAGCTCTGTCTGTCTCTTTTCCCGAAGCTGTTCTCTATAGATCCTGGGACCGATCCATCCACCGATCAAAGCCGCGATCACACTGAGTGTCCACTGCCTGTAGAACAGCTGGATGACAATGATCCCACCGGCAATTCCTACCAGGGAGGATAAAAGTCTTTGTGTTACGTTCAAGGAGAGGGTTCGATAATCTTCTCTTCCTGATTCCATAGGATCCTGTCTCCTTCCCTTTTCATGACTGTAATCAGTTCCACTTCACCTCCCGAAGCTTCCCCTACTCTGACGATCTCAGAGATCCTTCTCTGTCCGCTGCGCAGTTTTTCCACAAAGACCATCAGATCCAGTGCCGAAGCGATCTGAGATCGGATCGCCTCCAGAGGGATATCCGCCCCCATCCAGACCATGGTCTCAATACGCCTTAACATATCCCGGCAGGAGTTGGCATGCCCTGTTGACATACCGGAGTGTCCCGTATTCATTCCGCTGAGCATATCCAGCGCTTCTGCGCCTCTCACCTCTCCGACTACGATCCTGTCCGGACTCATTCGCAGGCTTGTCTTGATCAGGTCACGGATCGTGATCGCACCTCCGCCGGAAGCACTGGCGTTTCTGGTCTCCAATGAGACAAGATTGGGAAGGCCGCGGAGCTGAAGCTCTGCCGAGTCTTCGATCGTAATGACTCTTTCCTGAGGATCAATATAGGAAGAAAGGATGTTGAGCAAGGTAGTCTTTCCCGAGGAAGTGCCCCCGCAGACAAAGATATTCCATCTCGCTTCCACCGCTTTTTTCAGATACAGAGCGATCTCTTCCGTTGCTGTTCCGCTTTGGATCAGCTCCTCC
>JAZUIK010000179.1:0-3227 GCA_045642205.1 Bianqueaceae bacterium | reverse complement strand
GTAGTAGATGGGAACGATCTCGGCAGCATAATTGTCTTTTTCCGGTCCATAGTGGGGACAGCTGCAGGCGAAGGAAGCGTGGTAGACCAGCTTCTGGACCTCCAGATGTTCTGTCATATAGTCAACGGGGGAATGGGTAATGATCATGTCCGGCTTGGCATAGCGGATCACCTCGATGAGGGCATCCCGCTGTTTCATGTCGGCGGCGGTAGGCGTCAGGTCTCCCACATCTAAAGTCAGGACTTCAAAGCCTGCCAGAGAACCGGCTTTCTTAGCCTCGGCAATACGCATTTCTCTCAGTTCATCCGGGGAAATGATGACATGTCCCATGTTTCCGTTGGCAACATGGCAAACCGTTACCTTATCACCGCGCTGAGCACATTTGAGCAGCGTTCCGCTGCAGCCGATCTCGACATCATCCGGATGGCATCCGACAGCTAAAACATTCATATACATTCCTCCTGGTCTTTGTTCTTTTAACAGATTTGAGGGAATCTGCAATATTATTATAGAAGAAGGAAAGAAAAAATTATAGCATATTATCGTTATAAAATGATAATATATACTCATTATGATGTTTTTGTAACAGTGAAAGGAGGACCGGATGAAAAAGCAACCGGAAGGAAAGAAGACAACAGCCCTGACCTTTCAGATCGCTCCTTTGAAACTGCTCCTGTCAGATTTTTACGCAGTGACCAAACGACAGGTTGGTCTTATGGATGCGGAGGGAAAAGTAGTCCTTCGCTATCCGGAAGAGATGGTGCCCTTTTGCGGTATGGTCCAGGCAACGAAAAAAGGAAAAGAACGCTGCGACGAATGCGACCGTACAGGCTGCCTGATGGCCCAGGCTTCCGGGTCCCTGGTCTCCTATCCCTGTCATGCAGGTCTTCGGGAGATCTGTGCGCCGATCCGTATGGAAGGAGAGACCGTGGGCTATCTGATGTTCGGTCATCTTCCCCAGGAAGGCGATAAAACGGAGGGATGGGAAAAGGCGAAAAAGGGACTTTCCGATCTGTCCATCGATATGGAAAAAGCCAGAGAGGCCTATGGAGAATTGGAAACGGAATCACTTTCTTATATCCGATCCCTTTCCAATATCTTAGAGTCCTGTGTCTGCTATATCCAGCTCAGACATCTGGTACAGCATAGCGGCATCAGCGTGTGGAACCGAGCCGCCAGCTATATCGATGCCCATCTGGAAGAGACTGTATCTTTAAAGACTCTATCCGAGGTGCTGAGTTCCAGTGAATCAACTTTGGAGAGAGCCTGCAGAGAGGCAACGGGACTGACAGTAGGAAAATATATACAACAAAAGAGACTGGAGATGGCGCTTCATCTTTTGAAGAATACGTCTCTTCCCATTGCATCGGTAGCCGATAAGTGTGGATTTGAGAATTATAATTATTTTTCAAGGTGGTTCAGAGAATCCGCGGGAAAGTCACCGAGGGAGTACAGAAAGGACAGAGTACTATGATCAGAGAGATCGTTAAAGACCCGTTATTTTTATCCAGACCGTCTACAGATGCCACCATTATGGACCATCAGGTCATTGTGGATCTCAAGGACACCCTGGAAGCAAACAAAGCGGGCTGCGTCGGCATGGCCGCCAACATGATCGGTGTGACTAAGAGGATCATCATTGCCGATAATATGGGCCTTCCCATGATCATGATCAATCCTGTGATCCTGGAAAAGACCGGTCCCTATGAGACGGAGGAAGGATGCCTTTCCTTGAGCGGTGTTCGAAAGACTACCCGCTATCGCTCTATCAAGGTGCAGTTTCTGAATGAGGCTTATCAGAAGAGGATCAAGACCTTTGATGGCTGGACAGCCCAGATCATCCAGCATGAGATCGATCATCTCTTTGGCATTCTGATCTGATAATAAAAGAGGGGCACGAAGGAGTATAAAACGATGCAATTATTTGTAAGAGATAAGAAATTCTATAAGACCCTGGCTGCGTTTGCCATTCCCATTGCGGCTCAGCAGCTGATCACCGTGGGCGTGAACATGGCGGATAACATCATGCTGGGTCAGTTGGGCGAGGTTGCCATGAGCGGTGCCACGTTGGCAAATAACTTTATCGGTATCTATCAGATCATGTGTATGGGTCTTGGTATGGGTGCGTCGGTCCTGGTCAGCCGGTTCTTCGGTATGAAGGATCAGACCAGCATGAAAAAGGCGGTCAATGTCATGTTCCGTCTGGAGTTTGTGTTTGCCACACTCTTTAGTATCGTGACGGCCCTGATGCCGGCCTTGATCATGAAGATCTACACACCGGAAGAGGAGGTCATCTCTGCGGGTGTGGGCTATCTGCTGATCTCTATTCCCTGTTACTATCTGAATGGATATGCACTGACCACATCGTTGATGCTCCGGAGCGTAGGCAAGGCCAACATCCCTCTGTATTCCTCCATTGCCTCTTTCTTTATCAACATTTTCTTCAACTGGGTGTTGATCTTCGGACATCTGGGATTCCCCGAGATGGGCGTCAACGGTGCTGCGCTGGGAACCCTGATCGCCCGCGTGGTGGAGTTCTCCGTGACCATGGGCTTTTTGTTCTTCAAGGATACCAACATCCATATCCGTATCAAAGATCTCACCATGAAGGTAAGAGATTTGATCCCGGAATATATCCGTATCTCGATCCCTGTCCTTATCAGTGATACACTGCTTGGTCTTGGTAACTCTGCCATCGCTATTGTCATGGGTCACATCGGTGCGATCTTTGTCGCAGCCAACGCGATCACCACTATCACCATGCAGATGGCTACGGTCGTTATCCAGGGTATCTCTCAGGCCAGCTGTACGATCACCGGTATTACACTGGGAGAGGGGGATGTGAAAAAAGCCCAGGCACAGGGGGTTACCTTTGCAACACTGGGATTTCTGATCGGAGGGATCGGCTGCGTGCTGATCCTGGCACTGAAAAATGTCATTATCGGTGCGTACAATATTACGCCGGAGACCAACGCTCTGGCCAATGAACTGATGGAGGCCGTCGCCTTTGTCATCTGGTTCCAGGCAGCAAACTCCATTCTGACTAAGGGTACCTTAAGAGGCGGTGGAGATACGAAATTCCTGATGGTCTTCGATATCATCTTCCTGTGGCTGTGCAGTATCCCCCTGGGTGCTCTAGCCGGACTGGTATGGCACTGGAGCGGTTTCTGGACCTACATGATGCTGAAGATCGATCAGTTCTTAAAGTGCATCATCTGTCTGTTCCG
>JAZUIK010000178.1:0-3488 GCA_045642205.1 Bianqueaceae bacterium | reverse complement strand
GACAGCAACGAGCTGGTTCATCTTCTCAGCGAGTGCATCAGTACCCATCAGAGCGGTAACATCGGTAGCAGGTGCGAAGTAATCATCTCCACCGATAGGCATAATGGTTGCATCGACGATCTCAATCTCGCCGGACCACTCAGACTTGGTACCGGTAACCATAACGCCGGTTCCGTTGCTCAGAAGCATTGCATGCATATCGTCACAAGCAGCGCGATATACATAGTAAGCACCATCCTCATCAGCAAGGAACATGGTTACATTGCCGTACTCAGCATTGTAAGCATAGCTCTGAACATATGCCATAATGGTAACCTGGCTGTCAAGCTCAGCTGCCATATATCCGGCATAGTCAAGAACGACGATCTCACCTTCGAATTCATCTGCAACATAGGCACCGGAAGTAGGCGCATCTGCTTTCTTTCCGCATCCGACAAGGGCGAATACCATTGCCAGTGCAAGGATCATAGCAAGTACTTTCTTCATTTCTAAACTCCTTTTTTATATTTAAAAAGTTTTCTGAAAATAATACACGAACGTCACTATTATACAACTTCCAAAAACTTAGTCAATACAAATGCCCTTGTACTTTTTAACAGAGTTTTGAGAAATAACCGAAGACTTTTGTCGATTATTTTTTTCAATTGGCCTTATCCAGTTTTTTGGAGAAAAACAGTACCAGATCATCATCGTTGCAGCAATCTGCGTACTGTGGGCAGACACTTCCGCCATACCAGGCACCTGTTCCATCGGGAATGTATCCGCGCTTCACATACATACGCTGTGCAGCGCCGTAGCCGTTATGAAGGCCCACCGCGAGGCAAACAGTATCGGAGTGCTGAGCGGCGATTCTTTCAGCCACATCCATCAGCTTGCTGCCGATGCCTTTTTCTCTGTATTTCACCAGCACACCGAAATCTACGATCTCAGGATATCCCATATCGGCATAGGGACCGCTTTCCACGATCAGATAGACATTGATATACCCGGCCACATTGCCCTGGTATTCTGCCACGATCGCATGACAGATCCCGCTCTCCTGGTCTCTCAGGCGGGCTTCATATTTTTCTATAGACTGATGCCATCCCTGCTTGATCTCCTCATCGGTGATCACCTGTGCATCTTCCGTGATCATATCGCGGATCTTGATCTCTCCATTATCAAAATAGATCATTTTGTACCTCCTTGTTTAGTCACTTCTCCCTCACCCATCATCTCCCACAGGGTTTCTTTCTGGGCGATTCCGTAATTTAAGATCTTCCACAGCGGTTCCACCGCATCGGGTCCATATACCTTCATGTAGGCGATGTGCATCTGGATTGCTCCCTGAAAGATAAGGTCATACTCCTCTCTGGAAATATGCTCTTCATCGTAATATCCTTCCAGAAAACTCTTCGCCAGATCGAACCGGTAAGCCATGTCGCCTGTGTCATGATCGAAATCTACAAACTGCATGATGAAGGGCCATCCCAGATCCAGATACCGACTGCCTTTGCCGGAGTCATCCAGATCGATAAAGACCACGTCCCCGTTTTTCTTCATCATGGTATTGTGGGGCCCGATGTCCGTATGGACAAAGCATTGATCCAGCTGTTGAAAATCCGGCAGGGAATCCAGGATCTTGTCAAATTCCTTCTTGAAACTTCGCTCGGTAAACCATTCGTAATACTTCTCTTTACTTTGAGTAAAGGGAGATACATATTTGTAATCTACGAGTGAGTGCAGTTTTCTAGTCAGCTGACCGATCTGATACTCATCCGAAGGACTTTCTTCCATCTGGCGTCCATCGATATATTCCATCAGGAAAAAGAAATATTCCTGCTCCTGTATGTAATAGGTCCCTTCCTTCGTAGGATATATTTTAGGTGCAATGGAATGTTCATTTCCAAGAAACACATAGGCTTCTACGTCACTTTTGATCGTCGATTCAGGAATATTCGGAATTCCCTTCAAGACATAATCCTGTTCTTTCGTCCCGATCCTGCAAATGATCCTGGAAACCTCTTCTTTTCCATACATTTCTTTAATATATGGATCAGCAAGATCCCAGCAGTTTAAAACGGATGTGATCAACTCTCTCTTCACAGTTATTTCCTCAACAGCTCCGGACCGATTCGGTCCTTAAACCATCCCTTTTCTTATACTACCATACACTTAAGTACCTCAGCAATAATGAAAACAGTGCAGACACCAAGGCATCTGCACTGCTATTTCTTCCATCAGGAAGACTTCTTTTTCTTTACTTGTTCACTGATCGTATAAGCTCCCAGAAGGATCCAAGCCACTACCAAAGAGGTCAGAAGGATCACAGAGGTCTTCGGAAGGGGTCCAAGATCTCTTGCTCCTTTGACGCCTGCGATCTGATCCAGACGGTACAGCGACTGTACTTCCTGGAACATATCATCCATGTACTTACTGTCTACCTTCTGCTTACGACGCATGGACTTGGTAACATTTTCGATCAGCTGTCCTGCGGCATCTCTTAAGGAAGCGGAACCGTTAAAGACGGCTGTCGTAAAGGTATTTTCCGTGTTCTCGATCAGCAGTTTAGTCGCATCCAACTTGACCTGATAATACTTGCTGTTATCCTCTCCCGCACGGCTTAAGTAGTCCTGATACTCGGGGGAATTCTGCGCCTTCAACGTGACAGGCACATATCCTTCGGTCTGTGCATAGGCAATCTGGACGTCATTGGTCAGCATGTACTGAGCAAAGAGCCAGGAAGCCAGTACCACCTGAGGATCTTCCTTGTTGAAGATACAGATGGAAGGTCCCTGAGAGATCATCTGAAGATCATTCACGTCATACTGAGGGATAGGACGGACCACCGTCTCAAATTCCACCAGCTTATCCGCACTGATATCCAGAAGGGGTGCATCGGTACCCATCCAGGTCGCACCGGCTGTGGAGTCGATAGCGAAGATGCACTGTCCTGCATTCAGGAAGTTAGCAGGATAGGAAGATATCTTGAAGGTGGAGAACGCCTTTGTTCCGGCATGCTCCGCTACCTCAAAGAGGATCTCTCTGGTGGTATCATTAAAGATCTCGATATTTCCCATCTGATCGGAATAGCCTGCTCCCTGCTGCTTCAGCATGGAGATCATCATATTATCAGTGGACTTGTAGATAAAGGGGATCAGGACATTCTGTCCATTGACCTTGAAGGTATCATCTGTGTTCTTGGCCATGGCAGCTTCGGAAACTTCCCAGATAAAATCCCAGGTCAGAACTTCCGGTACTTCATAACCCAGTTTTTCCACGTAGGTCTTATTGATGTAGCAGGCCTCAGTGGAGCGCATGTAGGGAAGGGCGTACAGCGTACCGTTGATGCGGCATTCATCGAGGAAGCTGTCGATCATTTCGGATGCTTTCGGACCATCGAAGCGGAGTTCGCTGCCGCCGAAGCCGAAACGGGTATCCGCGGCAAGTTCATCGAGATCGACCACAACATGATTCCCTGTCATATAGGTTGCGATATGATCGGGATA
>JAZUIK010000177.1:0-8903 GCA_045642205.1 Bianqueaceae bacterium | reverse complement strand
AACATGTAGGTGGGATAATGGAAACGCAGATAGCGATGGATATAGTGACCAAAGTTTTCAGACTCGGAATAGTGCATTCCCTCGGAAAGCTTGACACACTCTACGCTCTGGTCAGCCATGTTGATGGTGATGTAAGCGGGAATACCCTGGGCTCTGTTGCTGAGCCACTTAAAGAAGTTACCATACTCCAAAGAGGTAACACGGGTGGGAACACCGGCATAGTTGATCTGGTAGTTATCGTATGCGACCTCAAACTGAGAAACATATTCGACCATGGAACCCATCTTACGGATGGCCAGAAGAGACGCACTGTCCTTATCCAGAAGGGGGATCTCTTCATAGGAGATCTCCTGGATATCCGTAGCGAAATCACAGGTCTCGGGCGCAATGAGCTTCTGATACTTCTGTGCATTAACGACCTGAGAAGAAAGCAGAGATCCGATAATGTAGACCAGAAGGATCGCTGCGGCAATTCCACCAAGGATGGGGAAATGATTATCCTTCAGTTTATATTTAGCGATCTCAAGGTCCTTATTGTTCGGTGTCTGCTGGACGCTCTTGATAAATGCTCTGAAAGCAAGCACAGCAAAGATTGCCAGAAAGAACATCCAGAATCCGGGGGAATGGATGTTGATGGCAGGCAAGGTAAAGTAGTAGATGATGGCTGCAACGACGATCACAATGGCAGCAACTTTAACGACTCCCAGTACGCGGGATGCTTTGGTATTCATAAAGAAACCTCGATTCTTTGTTTATTGACACTAGTATACGCGTCTTCTTCTACAGGATGAACCTTCCCTTTGGCAAATTACACCCCGTTATTTTTTCTATTATCGCTGTGCATCCTTTCCATAGCCCTTGACCTTTCGGAACAGGACTTCTCTGAAACCATTCTCTTCTCCACTCTTGACCTTTCCGAAGTTCATGCGGTGCAGGTACAGCGTCAGAGGGATCAGCAGTGCCATGATCAGGGCACAGATGATATCCTTGTCGAGATGATAGACGATGAAGGGATAGATCATGATGGCACTGACAGGGAAGAGAAAAGCGATGTCTGTGGCAAAAGAGATCACGAAGGCGATGAGTACCATCAAGGGGATCATCCAGGGGCTGATGCGAATGACCATGCCCAGGAAACAGGCAGAACCTTTTCCTCCCTTGAATCCCATGTAATACGGAAAGGCGTGACCGATAAAACAGCTGACACCGGCCAGGAACATAAGATAGGCAGGCTCAGGCCAGATCCAGGCAACGAGCGACATGACCAAAATGGTCTTCAAAACATCAGATACAAACACGATCAGACCGGCACGTTTTCCCAGCACATACATAGCATTGGTAGTGCCGGCATTTCCGGTACCGTTATCACGGATATCGATGCCTCTGGTCTTTCCGATCAGGTAGGCAGGGTTAAAGGTTCCGGTCATATAGCCCAGAACGATGGCAATCAGGATTTTTAGAACTTTCATTTAGGACCTCACTTCACTTCTTCTTTGAAGATATCCTCACTTGAAAAAATCTTCGTGGAAGAAGCTGCATACGGTCTATATGATACACTCTTTTTCCCAAAAGGAAAAGCCCCACCTTTACAAGGTGAGGCTTTCATCCGATCTATGTCACTTTTACCTTAGTCTTCTCTGACCTGGAACTCTTCCATGCCATTCTTGTGAAGGATCCAAGTTCCCACAAAGAGAGCTCCCTGTCCGATCACATTGACAGCCTCCGCTGCCCAGTTCATGTAACTCTGGGAGAAGTCCTTGGAGGAAAGATATCCCATCATCAGACAGAAGATGAAGGACACGATGAACAATACCATAACAGCCGGCTTCTTCATTCTCTTGGAAAGGATGCACAGGCTCACATCCATGCCCAGAAGGCCCAGGATCATGAAGGCAACAAAGACAAAGGTACCACTGAAAAGAGCGGGAGCTGCGCTGTAGAGTTTACCCTTACCCTGAGGTCTTGCGATCATGCAGACCATGCCGATACCGGCCAGCATGAATCCGATGGCCTGGACCGGGAAGAACATATTGCTCAGGGGCTTGAAGTCACAGACGTTAGCCGCATAGAGCAGCTTATACAGTGCTTTTAAAGAACCTGCCATGAACACATCGATGGCACCGGCAGCGAACAGAGCGAAGGCACCCTTGCTCATCTTGTTATACAGATCCTTCAGAAGGATCCAGGCAGCAGCTGCAAAGAATACGACCGGGATAAAATCCACGATTGCCATAGGTACAGAATACATAGGGTCACCTCACTTATTTCGTCGTATATTTCTTGTTGGTCACAGAAGCGGGAATAAAGGGAAGCAGCAAGGGGGTCTTATCTGCGTAGTTTCTGTACTCCGCATTCTGACCATAACGCCCTTCCTGTCTCTTTTCCAGTCTCTGAGCACCGTTGAACATAATGTAGACAATGCAGATATAGGCAACGATGGTGGTGATCCACTGTCCTATAGTCTGATAGGTGGACAGTCCGCCTACAAAGACACCGGTCCAGAAGGTGATCTCGCCGCAGTAGTTGGGGCAGCGTGAGATCTTATAGAGTCCCTCGGTAGCGACCATGTCGGGACGGGTCTTTTTCTGAGCGGATTTCTGTTTATCGGCAGCGGACTCTAAGATCAGTCCCAAAACAGAGATCACCGCACCGATAGTGGGAAGGATCAGATCCTTGGAACCATTGGCAAAGCGGAACAGCATGGCGCTGGTCTGCATAACATACAGAGCGGCACAGAAGACCCAGATGGTGATCTTTACAAAGATGGGCATCTTCTTCTCATCGCCGGTAGCTTCCTTAAGGACTTTTTTATAGGAAGCATTCTTGATCTCTCTGACGAGAAGAAAGCCGGAAAGTCTGGCGCCGTAGATCACAAAGAGGACGGCCTGGACGATGGCCAAAAGCAGCACCCCATCGGTGTATCCGTTGACCATGGAGATGACCAAGATGGCGATGCCGCAGGCACCGACTGCAAAGCCATAGCCGATGGAAAGGAAGTATACATATTTATAAAAGCCGACAGCACAGGCCAAAAGTGCCACGACAAAAAGGATCAATAAGAGATTCCAGTACATCTTAGTCCTTCTTTCCGAAATAATCCTTGATATATTCAGCAAAGCTGGCCTCTCCGGTGGTATCCGTACCGACCAGATCATGGCTCAAAGTCCACTTGGAGAACAGGATGATGTCATGCTTTCCTTCCTTCTTGATCTTGGGAAGGTTTGCCAGAATGCCGAAGAGCCAGATGGGAGCCCACTTGATCTTCAGAGGCTTCTTGGCTGCATCGAAGCACATCTTTGCCATTTCTTCGTAGGTATAGGTTTCCTTACCGCCCACGTTGTAGACCTTGTTCTCATCCATCATATGCTCTACGATGAAGGCTGCAAAATCAGGACAGTCCACCACGTTGGCCTTTACCTTGCCATAACCCTTGAGCAGCTGCATCTCTCCCTTGTCCACATAGGGCTTGAATACATGGGCGATATCATAGAAATATCCGGTAGGACGATGGATAACATAGGTCATACCGCTCTTTTTCAGTTCATCCTCAAAGAGCTTCTTGGCGTGGAGCATGGGAACCTTCTCGGCACCGGGTTCATCACAGGAAATAACGGAGATATAGACAAACTGCTTGACCTCAGCCTTCTTGGCCTCTTCCAGCAGATTGACATTTCCCTTCAGGTCGATGTCATAAGCGGTGAAACGGGTGGAGGAAGTGGTCAGTCCCATGGTGGTCATGACCAGATCAGCGCCATCACAGACACCCTTTAAGGTTTCAGGATTGGTAGCATCGATGGCCTTGAAGGTATATTTTCCTTCTGTTCCCTCCACAGTCTTTTCTTTCAGATCGATAGCAACGATCTCATTATCCGTCTTGCAAAGAGCCTTAAGGATCTCGGAACCGAGATTACCGAAGGCACCGGCGAGTACGATCTTCATAACGGCTCCCTCCTTACTTCTTATTCTTTTCTGCAGCACGCTTGTCGTTGATGATCTTCATCTCGACTTCGGTGATCAGGGTGCAGTCATTTTCTCTTGCCCACTCAACACATCCCTTAAGGACTAAAGGCAGGAAAACTCTGGGGACATTCTGGATCATCTTCAGTGCTTCGTCGGTGAACTTTACCTTATCATCGGCACGGTCTGCGGCATAGCGGACAGACTCCAGTGTCTGGGGACGGATCGCCAGCAGTTCGGGGCGCATGAAAGCACGGCGGCAGTACCAGAAGTTTTTACTGTCACGATATCCGAAATCAATGGGAACCGGCGGGAAGTCAAAACGGCCTACACCATTGATGATGGCATCGGAATACTTCTTCTTCATCAGGATCTTGTCGATCTTCAGAATGAAGTGAGCACCGAACTTAGAAGTGATACCGTTGAAATCGTGGTAAGGAGGCTCGTAGCCGTTCAGCTGACCGGGCTGATCCTTGTCAGCGCCGTCTAAAGTGCTGACCCAGGTGCACTCAATGACCTGGAAGGCACTGGAAATGACCTGAGGACGGACATCTTCCGGATTCTCTTCCTGGATCATACTGGTCTCTAAGGGGAAGTTGCACTTGGGCATCTTGTCCTCAGGCTTGTCACCGGGCCAGGAGAGCTTAACGCACTCAGCAAAGGTCTTGGGCTCATCGGTAACGAAGTTCAGAGCGCACTTACCGGTGCGAAGGATGTTCTGAGCAGTGTTGGAGGAGTTACGGCACTCCAGCAGCATTGCATAGTAATCCTTTCCGGCCACATAGTAGGGCTGGACCAGAGAATAAGGGCCGAGCGTGGTCTTTCCATCTTCCGTCAGGGTGCTGACTACGACGGTAGGCATGGGAAAGAACAGAGATGTCTGATAGAAATTATCTACCACACGTAAATTTTCGAAACTGCTCATAAGAAGCACCTCCAGAATATTTATAAAAGTTTTTGAATAAACGGACGGATTTCCTCAAAGCTGCCTGTACGGCGGGATGCCATCTGCAGGACAACTTCAGAAATAAAACTGCAGGGATCCGGCTGAGGATCTTTATCCCCTTTCATGATCACCGGACGGATCAGTTCACTCATCTGAGAGATCAGCAGATGATGGCGTTCCATAATGGAATCACTGCTGCCGATGGGTGTTCCTCTGTACTCTCCCCATACTTCAAAATAGATCGCAGAGAATCGATGGATCTCCTTAAATAGGATCTGGATGCAATTGATGGCTTCCTTTTCCGTTTCGATCTGTTTTCTTGCGCTTGCAAGGGCGCTCAGCCAGTCCTCCAGCATAATGCGGGCAACCAGCATCTCTTTGGATCTGTAATAGTTATACACTGTTCCCACAGCGATCGAGCACCTTTCGGCGGTACGGCGCATGGTCAGTGCTTCATATCCTTCTTCTAACAGGATCTTTTTTCCCTCAGAAAGGATCTGCTCATGAAGGTTTTCAATAATCTTGGGCACGTCTGATCTCCTTTTATGAACATGTTCATTTAAACCCTATTGTAGGTTTCTCCGTCTGCAAAGTCAAGACAGAAAAGGAGCATACTCCGATAATTTCAGAGTATGCTCCTTCTAAGATCTTATTCAGTTTTGGATCTTTTCTTTACTTACTTGGTAGCCATCAGATCCTTGTAGTATGCGTTGACCTCTTCGATGGTATCGAAGTTAGCGATGGTCATACGGTTGCCCATGTCTCCGGAAAGAACATCCGCTACGCGAGCGCTCATCATGATGTGATCGCGGTACTTGTTCTGAACATCCTCATCGGACAGAACATAGTTCTTGTAATCACGGCGTCCGCAGTAAGCAGCGAACTGACGGTTCTGAGGCTCAGGCAGAGTGGAATGATCGAAAGCGATCATATCAGCCCAGATCTTGTAAACGTCGGTATGGTTGGAGAAGTTCATCATATCAGGGCTGCATCCGCCGGAGGGTCTCATGTTGACTTCCAGACCGGCAATGGTGCCTGCCTCACCGATGGAGGGCATATCCTTGGTCAGGATGAAGAACTCGAAGTGGACAAAACGGCTCTTGACTCCGAAAGCAGCTACGGTGCGGCGTCCGGCATCTCTCAGATCCTCAGGCAGCTCGCCGCGGATGTAGAAGATGCAGTCGTCTCCCTCGTTGACCATATCCATGATGGAGGTGGGAGAAACGTTACCGGTCTCGAACAGGGGATTTCCGTTGCTGTCGATGATGGCATCGTAGGTAACGACATAACCTTCAATGAACTCTTCCATAATGAAGGTGATACCGGTGGGAAGGTACTCCTGAAGGAACTTATCCATCTGCTCGTTGTTCTTCAGCTTAAAGGTGCTGGCTGCGCCTACACCGTTGTCGGGCTTAACGATAACGGGATAGCCAACCTTCTTAACGAAGTTGTATGCGTCCTTCTCGGTCTCGATCAGACGGAAACGTGCTACGGGAAGACCGGCCTTCTTGTAGTACTTCTTCATAGCGGACTTATACTTAACCGCATGGATGTCCTTATTCTGGAATCCGGAGGTGATGTTAAAGTCGGTACGCAGCTGAGCGTCTCTCTCCAGCCAGTACTCATTGTTGGTCTCCAGCCAGTCGATACGGCCATACTTGAAGATGAAGTAAGCCATAGCACGATAGCACTCGTCATAGTTCTCCAGAGAGTTGACCTTGTAGTACTCGGTCAGATCTTCCTTCAGTTCCTGGCGAAGATCATCATAGGGGCAATCGCCAATACCAAGGACTCTTAAGCCGTTGTTCTTCAGCTGGCGGATGAACATCCAGTAGTTCTCCGGGAAGTTTGGGGACAGGAATACGAAATTCTTCATTGTCGGTTCTCCTTTATATTCTTTATATGTCTTTTATATAGATCACTTATCAGATCTGTCAGGGACGATCTCCCAGCATCTTGGGAAGGAAATAGTCACACTGCTTGTACCACCAGGGCCAGTCATGATTGACATCGGTTCCCCAGTAATCGAACCAGGCATTGATCCCCTTGGCATTGCAGGCTTCCTGCAGAAGACGGGTTCCGTAGATCATCTGATCTTCCCACGCGCCCTGTCCGGTACAGAAGATCATCTGTCCCTGATTGTACAGGTCGATATAGGGATGATCGGAGGGCATTTCCATCAGGAAATGGTAAGGAGAGTTAGCAAAGGTCAGATCATCATGATATCCGCCGAAGCACTCATCAGAGAAATAGGTACCGCTCAGGCCCAGGACCTTATCGAACAGATCAGGGTAACGGAAATAGAAGATACCGGCATGCATAGCACCCAGGCTGCAGCCGAAGGTCATGAACTTGCCGCCGAAGTTTCCACCGTTGCACCAGGTGTTATGAGCACGCATGTTGGGCATCTGCTCGTCAACGATGCAGTGAAGCCACTTTTCCTGAAGCTCGATACGGGTTCTGGGGTCTCCTCCGGGATTGTCCCAGGTCTCCTTGTCGATGGTGTCGATGGAGAATACCTGCACAAGACCTGCCTCGATCCAGGGTGCAAAGGTATCTGTCATATGATAAGCTTCGAAATCCCAGAAGCGTCCGCCCATACAGGGGACGAACAGGATCGGCTTTCCGGCATGGCCGTAGATCTTGTATTCCATGTCTCTGCCGAGGCAGTTGGAATACTCTTTTCTGTACTCGATCTGCATTGGTTGTTGTCCTTTTCTGTGTTTTATTGTATTTTGTATTGTTTATCTCTGTGACCGTTTCGGTCGATCATTCTTTTAGAACATTCCCAGGACTGCCATAAAGACGGGGATCTGCTGATTCCAGCATGCCTCACAGTGGGTTCCGCCGGGCACGATACGGCTGGTCACATAGGTTCCCTTCTTTAAAAGGATGTCGGTCGCTTTTCTGAAAGCTCTAAGGCCCCCCTGTCTGGAACCGAACTCTTCGGAACCACAGTCCATATAGATACGGGTCTTCGGACGGATCTTTGCTTTTTCCAGCATCTCCATCATGGGTTTTCCTGCGATCCAGAGACTGGGGGAAAGCGAAGCGATATTGCCGAAGATATGGGAATACTTGCAGGCAGCATACAGTGCCATGAGTCCTCCCATGGAACTGCCGCAGATACCGGTGTTGGAGCGTCCCTTGTAGGTACGGTAGTGCTTATCGATGTAAGGCTTGAACTCCCTTACGAACCATTCCATGGTCGCTCTGCCCTTCGGATCCAGGATCTCCTTCTCGAACCTGATCGGAACAGGCGTATACTCCACCAGACGCTGATGACCCTCGTGGTTGCATTCCACGGCGGCTACGATCAGATCGGCATGGACGGAGTCAAGATACTCCCCCATACCCCAGCTGGTGCCGTAAGTAGCATCTTCATCAAAGAAGACATTGTGTCCGTCGAACATATAAAGAACAGGATACTTCTTCTTGCCGTTGGGATCATAGTCCTCAGGCGTATAGACGTAGGCACGTCTTGGTTCATCTCCCGTTAAAGGTCCGACACATACATCAAAAACCTCAACCATAACTGGCCTCCCGGTTTAGAATTATTAGTTGATAATTTTACCACACAACGCGTTGAAGCGCAAGAACATGCCGATTTCCCTTGAGTTTTTCCCTTATATATAGTAAAATATCTGGAAGGATTTTTTCGGGAAGTGTACATCGCTGTATCCTCCTGATAGAGTCCTGTTTTCAGAACAATCGCAACCTGTAAGGAAAGGAGTCCTACCGTGAATCAGTACTTATTCAAAGGCGCTACCATATACCGCGGTACTATCGGTAATGGTCATTTTGAATTGGCAGATATTTTGGTTCAGGACGGCGTTATCCGTGAGATCGCCCCTTCTCTTTCTATTCCCGAAAATGACGCTTCTGTTACTGTCATTTCCGCCGACCAGTGTTTCATCTTCCCGGGTCTCATTGATGTGCATGTGCATTTCAGAGATCCGGGATTTTTGTATAAGGAAAATATGGAGACCGGTTCCATGGC
>JAZUIK010000176.1:0-5666 GCA_045642205.1 Bianqueaceae bacterium | reverse complement strand
GAGAAAGGAAGAAAAACAGCGTAACGATGATCGGCAGGAAGCTGAGTACGCCGCCTACACCGGAGAAGATACCGTCGATGATCAGTCCGTGGATCGCATCGTTGACTTTTGCTACGGTCAGGGCCTGATCGACCAGAGCAGTCAGGGCATCGATACCCTGTTCTAAAAGATCCTGGAAGAAGGCACCGATCACGTTGAAGGTCAGATAGAAGACTGCCATCATGATTAAAGCAAACACAGGGATCGCCGTATATTTACCGGTCAGGATCTTGTCGATCTTTTCGGAGCGTACACGCTCTTTACTCTGTCTGGGCTTTCTGACCGTTGTCTTACATACCTTCTCGATAAAGGAAAAACGCATGTCCGCAATGGCAGCGCCATGGTCTAAGCCTCTTTCCTTTTCCATCTGGATAATGATATGTTCCAGCATCTCTTTTTCGTTCTGATCCAGGTTCAGCTTCTCTGCGACCAGAGGATCTCCCTCCAGCAGCTTGGAAGCGGCAAAGCGTACCGGCACCTCTGCTCTTTCCGCATGATCCTGGATCAGATGGACCACCGCATGGATGGCTCTGTGGACCGCACCGTTATGGTCGGTCTCATCACAGAAGTCCTGTCTGGAAGGTGTTTCCTGGTACTGAGCGATGTGGATCGCATGGTCGACCAGTTCTTCGATACCTTCATTTTTCGCAGCCGAGATGGGTACGACGGGAACACCTAACAGTTCCTCTAACTTGTTGATGTTGATGGCGCCGCCGTTGCCGGTGAGCTCATCCATCATATTTAATGCGACGACCATGGGTCTTCCCATTTCCAGAAGCTGCATAGTCAGATACAGATTACGTTCAATGTTGGTGGCATCCAGGATGTTGATAATTGCCTTAGGCTTTTCATCCAGGACAAAGTTTCTGGATACGATCTCCTCACTGGTGTAGGGGGACATGGAATAGATTCCCGGAAGGTCCGTCACGGAGGTTTCCGGATGTCCCTTGATGGCACCGTCCTTACGATCGACGGTAACACCGGGGAAGTTTCCCACATGCTGATTGGAACCGGTCAGGCGGTTGAACAGGGTGGTCTTTCCGCAGTTCTGGTTTCCCACCAGTGCATAGGTCAACTTGGTTCCTTTGGGAAGGGGATCACCATCACCTTCATGGTGGAACTTACCGCCCTCACCCAGTCCGGGATGGGCGATCTTCTTCAGCTGCTCCTCTAAGATCGGATGCTGCTGTCTTTCTTTGATCTCTTCCACTTCGATCTGATCGGCATCGGCAAGACGCAGGGTCAGTTCATATCCATGGATCTGCAGTTCCATAGGATCTCCCATGGGTGCCAGCTTGACTACCGTGACCTCTGCACCGGGGATCACTCCCATATCCAGGAAATGCTGTCTGAGTGCACCTTCTCCACCTACTGCGAGGATCCTTGCATTCTTTCCAACTTTCAGTTCTTTCAGTGTCATCTATGTTCAAATTCCTTTCGGATCACTATCGAGTTATTTATAACTAACTTTCTGATTATAGTACATCATATACATGATCTCTGTCAACCGAAAGCGGCGTAAATCTTTCTGGTTTTTCCATGGATCAACGGCTTTTTTAAACAGGTTGAAAAAATCTTTTTTGAGCCTGTTTTCTCTATTGAAGTCCCCTTTGTTAAGTGCTACAATGCGTGGGTTCGTTGATCGCAGACTCTTCTTTTTTGATCTGTGTACGATCTCATCTTTGCGCAGATCCCGCGCATCCACTGCCTTTGGGGCAAATGCCTTTGGGCTTGCCTTTTGGCATTCTTTATTGGATATGAAAAAAATGACGTATAAGTCAAAGCAGTCCCTTCATATGGCTATCCTCTCCGGTGTCTTCTGGTTCGCATGGGCCATGAGCAATTACTGGAGTGTCTATCTGAAGGAACAGGGCTTTGATGCCAGCATGGTCGGTGTATTAAACAGTTTCTGTTCTGCCACTTCCTTAGCCTCCGTTCCCCTGTGGGGCATCGTGGCTGACAAGACCCGTTCCGTTAAGAAGGTCGAGACCATCCTTCTGACTTTTATGGCTCTGTTCTGGGGTATCGTTCCCCTGTATCCCAAGGTCTTCCACGGATCACTGCTGCCTTTCTTCTTTGCGATCCCCCTGGCATGTTTCTTTAAGAATCCTGCCTCCACCTTCCACGAGAATCTTCTCGTTAGAAACTGCAATGAACTGAAGATCGAATACGGTAAACTGCGCTGGGTCGGTTCCCTGATCTTTACCGCAGGATCCGCCGTGATCTTCTGGGCTGCCTCCCATTTCGGATACGCCAGCACCTGGTGGATGTTCGGTATCTGCATGATCCCTGTTATCATCCTGACCATGACAGCCCGTGATCCTCAGGGAGAAGACGGAGAGAACACATCTCATAAGAAGAAGGAAAAGCTGGACTTGGCCGCCCTCTTCAAGAGCCGTTCCTATATCATCTTTCTGGTCTTTGCCCTGATCTATTATCTGGCACTGAACTTCGAGAGCATCTTTATTCCCTTCTTTATGGAGGATATCGGAGTGGATTCCAGCAACTATGCTCTGTTCGTTGGTTACCGCGCTCTTCTGGAGATCCCTCTGCTCCTTCTGATGGGAAGACTGAAGAAACGCTTCTCCTTAAAGAGACTGCTCCAGATCGTTCCTGCACTGCAGATGATCGAATGTATCCTCTTCTGTTTCTTCGTTCGTTCCTGGACCGGTATGCTGCTGGCCACCACCTTCATGGGACTGGGCAACGGTCTGTTTATCGGAACCGTTTATAACTACTGCTACGAGATCGCTCCTGACAATGTCAAGGCATCTGCTCAGGCCTTCTATGCAACCATCAGTTCCATCGGTTCCATTACCGGAAGTCTGGTAGGCGGATTCATTATGGATGCGGTAGGCGGAAGATATTTCTTCCTGGTCACCGGTTCCATGTTCCTTCTCGCTGCCATCTTCCTCTTCGCTGCCGACCTGGTCAAGAAAAAGCCTGCGGTGCAGTAAATCATATAACGCAAAAATACCATTCAACCTGTGTTTATAGTACATAGGTGAATGGTATTTTTTTAATCCGAGCACTTTATCCCATCCGATTCATGGGGATAGGGTGCTCAATTCACAGGTGCATATCCGGATTTCTCGACCAACTCCTGTCCCTGATCCGATAACATGAACTCGATCATCTTTTCTACGTTAGGATTGGGATCATTCTGTCTGGAGATCATGTACAGGCCTACTGTTAAAGGATAGGAACCATTTCTGATATTTTCAAGAGTAGGTTCCACGCCGTCCACCGACAATAGTCTGACGCCTTTTTCCTGGGACAGTTCCTCCACGAAGTAGCGGAAGGAATACCCAAGGGCACCTTCTTCGTTGGCATATTGAGCCACATAGCGGATGACGCCTTCCATGGAGGAAACCTTTTCATAGGTCTTAGGTTCACGAAGACTTACATCCCCCATGAAGTATTCCATCATGGTCTGAGAACCGCTTCCTGCCGGCCTTTGGAAAGCAAGGATCTCCTGGTCCTTTCCTCCCAGCTGATCCCAGTTCGCGATGTCACCATGGTAGATGGATCTTAGCTGTTCACTGGTCAGGTCCGTTACAGGATTATCCTCCTCCACAAAGAAGACGAAGGCTTCCCTGCCGATCTGTGTCAGGTTAAATTCAATGCCCTGTTCCCGTTCACTCTCAATCTGCTCTTCGGAAGGTTTCGCTCCGAAGAACAGGTCGCACTCTCCCATGGCCAGTCGCTTCATACCGTAGAGCGTGTTGGTAAAGGTAACGATCTCACCGTTATCCCACATCTGCTGTCTGTAGGCTGTCGGATCCTTAGATGCACGCTCTGCCAGATCCTTTTCAATGGAAGCGATATCTTCATAGACCGCCTTGGCAACGGCGGCATATAAAGGATAGCAGGCCTCCGCACCATCCATGATGGGCATGTTTTCCTTGCCGGAGATGGTAAAGTTTGAAGGTTCTTCCAACTGTGCTAAGCGGGAATTCTCACTGTAGACCATATAGTCAGAAAAATCTGTACTGGAAAATCCCTGCATATATTGAAAACCGTGTCCGGAATATCTGGCTTCATCCCTTCGGGAATACATCCAGGTATTGCCTGCGATCACTATGCCAAGGATCAGCAAAAAGGCTAATCCCTGCTTCCACCAGAGACACTTCTTTTCCCTCAGGCAAAGAACCACATAGGCGGCTAGGGTCTCCGCTAATACGATCCCCATGTTCACCGCATAGATCCCGCCTGTCATGACCATCAGGGACATGATGATAAAGGACGGGGTCATAGGAAAGAGAAGTCCTGCCATATACAGGAGACCTCTGCCGTCTGCATTTCCCTTAAAGAGGAGCATACCGATGGTAAAGCTGACCCACAGGATCAGGTCTATAAGACAGAGTACCTGAAAGGTGATTATCTGGATATGCTTTCTTCTTAGAAGGATAAACCCTGCTCCCAGCACGCCGGCTACGATGCCTGCGGTTAAGGGATCGATACCAAAGAGTAGGATCAATGCCATCAGCAGACTGAGTACCAGGTTCAGCCCCACATAATAGAAAAGGAATGCTTTCACTGCATCCCAGATCCTCTTCTTACTCATGACAGCCACTTCTTCCAGACATCCGGCTGATAGCCCAGAGTGGAAAGTTTACCGTTGCGGACCACCGGCGTCTTGATGACATGCTGATTTTCTAAGATGGTCTCCAGTTTCTGGCTATCCACCAGATATTCGATCAATGCCAGGGTCTCCTTATCCTTGCAATCCGGATTCAGCATACCCATAACACCACCATTGACCTGAGCCACGGAGGTAAACTCTCCCTTGCTCATGCCCTTGTCATTCATATCGATAAACTGGAACTTGATACCGCGCTCCTTAAAGAAACGCTCCGCCTTTTTTGTATCGTTACACTTTTTCGTACCAAAGATCTGGATCATACTATCTTCTCCTTATACATCATACTCATCGAACAGATCGATCCATGCTTCTTCATCGATGCCCTCCGGATCTTCCAAAAGGGTATCTTTGTAGATCCGCCTAAGTACCTGATTATTCAGATTCAAAGGTCTTGCCACATAGCTGCCGCTGAGACGGCGTCGCCTTCCTGCAGGAGTCTCCTCCATCTGACTGTTATTTGCCGCTTCTCTCAGTTTTTCCATATTGCTCTTGGAACCTGTCACGAAGGACAGCGCCTCTTCCGGCGTCAGAGTCAGCAGAGAATAATCGAAGGTATGCTCTTCGTAGTGATCGCCATAGCAGTAGGCAAGGAAATCGCAGAACACAAAGAGGTTTTCCAGACACACTTCTGCCTGTTCTTCCGTTACGGTATGGTCCTCATGAGCCGCTAAGTTACCTGTCTTTCGGATAAACTCCAGTCGTCTCCACAGATCCTCCCCCAGTATGGCTTTCATGTCCTTATTGTTGATCAGTCCCACCAGGGTATCCTGCTTATTTTCAGAGATCTCCTCGTCCACGCTGTACATCCACTTGATGGCAAATTCCAGAGCTCTCCGGCAGTTGAGTACACAGGCCTCCAGATCGATATGCAAAATGTTCTCTGCTGCCATGGCCACCTTCGCAAAAGGAAGATACGCCTCGTACTCCAGTAAAAAATCAAAATTTGTCATGGGACTTCCTCCCTTCGTTGATTATCCTGACC
>JAZUIK010000175.1:0-9149 GCA_045642205.1 Bianqueaceae bacterium | reverse complement strand
TTTCTGGATCTGGAGGAGATGGAGTTGGTGTTCAGGAGAAAAGACTTCTTGCAGTCACGACAAAGATATCTTTGCGTACCATCTTTACGAACACCATTCTTAACGAAGTGAGAACTACCGCAATGAATGCATTTTTTCGCAACAGTAAAACGTGTTTCAATGAGAAGTTCCTGCATGTTTTCTTTATCGACAGAAACATCATTGGTCAAAGTGATGTAGAAAGTCATTCTATCCTGACAGGACAGGGAATGATAAGCGTCCATAGCTTCTCTGACAGTACACATATGTTCTCACCTCCTTCTTAATTATTTATAAAAGTATAGCCCAAATTTCTTTTAATATCAACTATTGATTGTTAAAAAGCCTTGAGAATTATTGATACCCTTAACTTCCCATAAATTTTCCACCTAAAGAAAAATCTGATCGGAAAGCACCTGGAAAAGCCGGGAATTCTGCGACTTTTCATTGCGGAAATCCCGGTTTTATGTTATACTGTCTTTAGGACTAATTATGCCTAAAGGGGAACCAAAGAAATGTACCTCGATTTACTGGTTAACGTACCCGATGCTCCGGGTAAACTGCTGCTTACAAAGAAGGCTGACACCGTTTACGTATACTACGAAATCGGACGTATCTATGACGCGAAAAAGCAGTATACCTATCCTAAGCGTGTCACTATAGGAAAGCTCTCCAAAGAGGATCCTAATAAGATGCAGCCCAATGAGAATTACCTGAAGTACTTTCCAGAGGAGGAACTTCCGGAAGAAAATGAACGCGCCACAAGAAGCAGCTGCCTCAGGATAGGAACATTTCTGGTACTCCAGAAACTTGTAAAGGACTGCGGTATAGATGAAATCCTCAGGAATTACTTTTCAGAGAAAGAGCTGGGGCTTTTCCTGGATCTGGCATCCTACTCTATCGTAGAAGAAAGTAACGCAGCCCAGTACTATCTGAACTACGCCTATAACCATCCGCTCTTTACAGAGAAGATGCACATCTACAGCGATTCAAAAGTATCGAGTTTCCTGAACTCGATGAAGGATGAGCAAAGTGCAGGGTTTCTGAATGAGTGGAATGAAAAGAGAAATCACCGAGAAAAGATCTACCTTTCTTATGATTCTACTAACAAAAACTGCCAGGCGGGAGATATCGAACTGGTGGAGTATGGAAATGCCAAAGAAGACAAGGATCTGCCGATCGTGAACTATGCGATCGCATACGATACTGCAAACCGGGAGCCACTGTTCTATGAGCAGTATCCGGAAAGTATCGTGGAAGTATCGCAGCTGCAGTATGCACTGGACAAGGCGAAGAGCTATGGCTATAAAAAGATCGGCTTTATCCTGGACAGAGGATACTTCAGCAAAAGCAACATCGCATACATGGATGAGTGTGGATACAGCTTTGTGATCATGGTGAAAGGAATGGCATCCTTTGTAAACCGACTGGTAACAGAAGTAATGGGAAGTTTTGAAAAGAAACGATCAAATTTTATCAATGAGTACAGGGTGTATGGAACAACGGTAAAGAAAAAACTCTATCCGACAGATCAGAAGGACAGATATTTCCACATCTACTACAACAGCGCAAGAGCCAGTGCGGAAGAAAACGTGATCAATGCAAAGATCGAAAGCATGAAGAAGTTTCTAATGCGGCATGTGAATCAGGAAAGAGAGTTCGGACCAGCCTATGAAAAGTACTTTTACCTGCATCACGATGAGGAAAGCGGAGTGTTCGTGTATCCTGAAGAAAAGACTGAGATAATCGATGATGAGCTAAATCATTGCGGATACTTTGTGATCGTAACATCGGAAAAGATGAGTGCAAGGGAAGCGATAGAAATCTACAAGAGCAGGGATGCGTCAGAAAAACTGTTCCGGGGAGACAAAACATATCTGGGAGACAAGAGTTTAAGAGTATACTCAGATGAATCAGCGGCAGCAAAGATCTTTGTGGAGTTCGTGGCATTAATCCTAAGGTGCAAGATGTATACAAGTCTGAAAGATGCAGTAAAAGAGATGGAAAACAGACCGAATTACATGAGCGTACCGGCGGCGATAGGAGAACTGGAAAAGATAGAGATGGTGAGGCAGTTAGATGGAGTCTACCGTCTGGATCATGCAGTAACAGCAACGCAGAAGATCATCCTGAAGGCATTCGGAATCAATGCGGAACGAGTGAAGTATAAAACGGCATACATCAGTGATGAACTGAAAAAGTGAGGTAAAAGTAATGGCAAGAGGAATCAACAAAGATACGTTGAATCAGAAGATCGAAAAAGCAGAGCAGGAAGTAGCAAAGGCGAAACGCAGCTATGACACGGCGACGGCAGAGTTAAAGAAACTGCTGGATAAAAGAGATGCTTTGAGATCAAAGGAGCTCCTGCAAGTGGTAGCAGCGAGTCTGTTAAGTTACGAAGAGATTCTTGGGATCATTCAAAACGCAGGTCAGAAGAAGACGGCCTGCGAGGACGAAGGCAACGAGTAAAAACAAGCTCTTTCCACCGACGGAAAGAGCTCAAAATTTTTTAGGCGTAAAAAACTCAGGAAGTTAACAGATACAGTGCATTCAACATGAGTTTAAAGGTTCCCCAGGTCTGTACACGCTTGGTGGGTGCGAAGCCGTAGAGGACAACATCGCCCTTACCATAGGGTGCTCTGACTACCAGGGCATGGTTTGCCACTTTCTTTTCGCCCACCAGAAGACCACTCTTTAAAAGATCCTTCTCAGCGAAACGAACGGGAATATCATACTCGCCGGCGTGGAATCCGTCAATGACATCAAAGACCGGTCCGTTCCAGTGGAACACCAGTGTCTCCTCAGGCATACCGTAGCCGATGGGATCCTGTACTTCCACCTTAGCTCTTAACGTAGAACCATGGGTATTGAACTCGCTTAAGGGAACACCCTTGACGATATTTCGAACAGGCAGATTCAACTTCTCGATCATATAGTCAGCGGAACCTTCCGGTGCGATGACTCTTCCGCCTTCTTCCACAAACTTCTTAATAGCGTCAGCTCCCTCTTTGCCAAGGCCGCTGCGATACTCCGGAGGCATCTGGCGCACAAAGTTTCCGATATATCCGGGAGCATTTGCCGTGGGACCTTCCAGCATCATGGGACTGTCGGATGCCAGGATCAGTACATCAAAGTCCTTTAATCCACCACCTACGATGTCCGCATCATGGACCATGGTATAAGCGTAATTGAACTTCTCGAGAAGCAGTCTGGTCCAGCCGGTCTCTGCGTTTCCGCCGTAGTAACGCTCATACAGTGCAATGCGGGATTTCTTCACAGGAGTGATCTTACCGGGTCTTCCTGCCTTACGGATGCCGACAGGGAACTCTTTCCAGGCCTCTTCTAAGGCCTCCTCACTAATGTTCTCCACATAGAAATCATGGAAAGGACAGGTATCGATGCGCCATGCAGTAGCTCCCTTGTCCATCAGGGCGTTGGCCAGAGCATAGGCTTCGTTCTCCATAGCACTGATGACATAACCGAAGGGCTTACCCTCTTCGATAGGTGTATCGTGCATGGCTCCGGGTCCCTTGCTGCCCTTTTCCAGAGCATGGGCTAAGGTTCCCTCTTCCGGTACATCTTTCAGGATCTCAAAGGATCCCTTGAAGGACTGATCCGCGGTATCGTAGTGGATACCCATATATTCAACCACCGTATCGGTAGCTGCATCAAAGGCAGTTAAGGCTCCGGACTTGTCTCTGGTCCAGATATTATCGGGATAATGAGTCTCTCCGATCAAATTGGTCAGAAGGCCAAACTTAGGCTGTGCCAGGAAGACTACGATATCTCCTGCATGATAGAGGCGATTGCCTACGGTAAAATCTTCTGTTGCTCTCTTGATCTCCACGCCCTGGGTCAGAAGCACCTTCAGGAAGCGGCGGAAACTGGAATGATCGTACTGACGGGCAGGGAAGATGTACGCATATTCTTTACTCTCTTCACCTTTCTTTGTCTGGTTCAGAGCCTTCACCGCCATGGAAGAGAGGATCTCTCTGCGGTTCTTGCTCATGGTCTTTAAGAGGCCGTAAGCAGCGCCATACTGGCGATCCACGATACCCTTAAGACCCCACCATCCGCCTTTCCAGGGGTTAGGGAAATTGGTCTGAGCTTCATACTCCGGCATAAAGTTATCCCCATCACCTCTTAAAAGGGAAGGATCCACGTACTGAGAAGTAGCGATCTTACAGCTGGCTGCTTCGGTCAGCATACCGGGAATGTTATGAGAATTGGTGATCCAGTGGAATCCGTAGTGGCCCCAGGAGGGATACTGGGCACCGCTGGTGACACCATCCAATCCTTCCTTTTCCATGTGGTAAGCCATACCGGCACCGTACCAGTTCAGTTCTCTCCATACTAACGGATCCACATCTTTACGAAGAGGATTCTTGTAGGGAGCAACGAAGATACGGGCATTGTTGGAACCCATCTGATGATGATCCTGATAAGCCTGAGGCATCCACTCTCTGAACAGGATCTTGTCCATGTACTGGGACTCTACGATATTCGCCATAAACGCGTCACGATTGTTATCGTGACCACAATACTTATGATAGATGATCGGTGTATGGCAGCCTTCATAGGGCGTATCCAGGTACTGATTGTACATGTCGGTCACCAGGATCTCGCCATCGGGGTTGAAACAGGGAACAAAGACATAGACCACTTCGTCCAGGATCTTCTTAACTTCCTCGTCCTCACGGCTCAGAAGATCGTAGGCCAGGATGGGCGCCATCTGGGTACCGCCGGGCTCAGTAGCATGCATACTCATGCTCTGCACACAGACGCAGCGTCCCTTTTCCACCAGATTATTGATCTCTTCCTCAGAAAGACCTCTGGGGTCAGCCAGTGTCATAGAGATCTGTCTGAGTTCCTCGATACGGTCCATGTTTTCTTTGGACGTAATAATGATCTCCAGGAAACGATTGCCTTCCGTAGACGGTCCCATATCGATGATCTTGATCTTATCAGACTGCTTTGAGAGCAGTTCATAGTATTCCACCAGTTTGTCCCAGCGTGCCATATGACGCTCGGATCCCAGTTCATATCCTAAAAATTCGGTAGGGGATGTGATGTTCAGATTGCGCATGATAATAAGCCCTCCTTGCTCGGCTGTAAATCTTTTTCATTGTAACACAGAGTGGAGCAATTCACCCTTCAATTTGTGATATAATATAAGGAAATTTTTCAATCCGGGAAGGTGAAAGGTGCTCCCATCTTTTTCGGTCGTCCTAAAAAAGAGCACCATCGATGCATCTTTCTTTTCTGGGTGCATCCGGAGGTACAAATGAATTCTGATTGGTCCTTAGACGTATTATACAAAGGCATTGATGATCCCCAGCTCGCCAAAGACATGGACACCATGTACAGTGCCGCTGAAAACTACAAGAACCTGATCGACTCCCTTCCCTGCCCCAAAGAGGCAACGGAAGAAGAACTGATCCAGACACTTAAAAACGTAATCCTGGCAAAAGAAGCCCAGACGCTGGTCACCCGCCGCCTTGGTTCCTATTTCTCTCTTAGAAAGAGCACCAATTCCTCTGATGGAGAAGGTTCCCGTTATTCCACCAAGATCCGCGCTGTCGGTGCTTCTCTTTCTACGTATAATGTGGCTTTCAACAAGTTTGTGGGTGCCATTGAGAATCTGGATGCCCTTCTGGACAAGGATGAGGTCCTGAAAGAATACCATTTCTATTTCTCCGAGATCAAAGAAAGTGTCTCCCATCTGATCGGCGATGAAGCTGAGGGTGTTCTGGCACAGATGAATATTTCCGGCGGTATGGCATGGGGCGAGCAGGTCAGCTATCTGACCTCCCGCGTGAAGGTGGACTATGACGGAAAGATCACCACTCTTCCTGCTATCCGTGCACTGGCAGCCGATGAGAGCCAGGCGGTTCGTAAGGCCGCTTTCGAAGCAGAGATCAAGTCCTACGATCAGATCAAGGATCCTATCGCCTTCTCTCTGAACTCCATCAAGACCCAGGTCAATACCACCGCTAAGCTTCGCGGCTATGAATCTCCTCTGGCCATGACCCTGACAGACAGCCGCATGAAGAAAGAGACCCTGGATGCCCTGCTGAAGGCCATGGATGAGTATCTTCCCCGTTTTCAGGCTTACCTTACCCATAAGGCTGAACTCCTGGGTCACAAGAACGGTATGCCCTGGTATGACATTTTGGCTCCCATGGGTCATGCTTCCTCCAAAAAGTATTCCACCGAGGATGCCCGTGACTATCTGATCGAACATTTCTCCCGTTTTGCTCCCGATATCGCCGATATGATGGACCGTGCCTTCAAGGAAGCATGGATCGACTTTTATCCCCATGCCGGCAAGGTTGGCGGTGCCTTCTGCTCTAATCTGCCCTTCGTAGGTCAGAGCCGCATCCTGACCAACTATACCGGTGAATTCGGTGAGATCGTTACCCTGGCTCACGAGCTTGGTCATGCTTACCACGGTCAGCAGATCCAGAGCCATCGTCCTCTGAACTGGAGCTACTCCATGCCTGTTGCGGAGACCGCTTCCAACTTCAATGAGCTGGTAGTCATGAACGATGCCATCGCTCATTCCGAGGGTGAGGAAAAGATCCGTCTGGTAGAAAGCCAGATCCAGGACTGCACCCAGATCATCGTCGATATCCTGAGCCGTTTCCTGTTCGAAGATTCCGTCTTCCATCAGAGCAAGGAGCGCTTCCTTTATGCAGATGACCTGTGCGATCTGATGATCAAGGCCCAGAAGCAGGCCTTTGGCAATTCTCTGGATGAGAATGTTATGCATCCCTATATGTGGTGCTGCAAGAGCCACTACTACAGCACCGGCCGTTCCTATTACAACTTCCCCTATGCCTTCGGAGGTCTCTTCAGCCGTGGTATCTATGCCCGTTACTTAGAAGAAGGCGAAAGCTTCCTTCCCAAGTATCGTGAGATGCTGAAGGCTACCACCGTCGCTTCCTGTGAGGATGTCGCTAAGATCGCCGGTATCGATCTGACGGATGTCAATTTCTGGCGCACCTCTTTGCAGGTCATTGATGACAACATCAAGATCTTCCTGGACGCTACCAGATAATCTTTTTCAAGGACCTCTCGATCATGGATTTTTCTTCTATTATCATTGTTCTTGCCAAGCTGTTCTTTCTTCTGGTGGTGGGTTACGCTCTGAACCGTACCCATGTACTGGACTCTAAAGGCAACAAGGCGATCTCCGCACTGCTGGTCAATGCCACGAACCCCGCCCTGGTCATCGGTGCCATGGCGGCTACCGACGGCGTTGCCCAGGACCAGGTACTGAAGGTCATTATCATGGGCGTAGGCATCTACATCCTTCTACCCATCCTTGCCTTCATCATTGTCCGTGTATTTCGCATCGATCTGAAAAAACGGGGCACGGCTCAGTTACTTCTGATCTTTGGTAATACCGGCTTTATGGCGATCCCCGTTTTGCAGGCACTGTACGGAGATGTCTCCGTTTTCTACTGCAACATCATGAACATGCCCTTCAATTTCCTGATCTACTCCTACGGCGTCTACCTGTTAAGCAAGGATGCAGCGCTGCAGGGGATTCAGGATGAAGACGGAAGCAAGCCGTCCTTCTCCTGGAAGCTGTTCCTTTCTCCGGGTATTATCGCCAGTGCCCTGGCCCTCATCATGTACTTTGCGAAGATCCGCCTTCCTCAGAACGTCAGCGATACCTTCCTCTTCCTGGGAAATACCACGCCCCCTCTGTCCATGCTGCTGCTTGGATCGGTGCTGGCTGAGTATCCTTTAAAGAGTGTCTTCGCCGACTTCAAGATCAATCTGATGATCGTGGCCAAGCACTTTGTTATGCCTGTCATGGTATTCCTTCTGGCAAAACTGATCTTTACGGATCCTGTGATCGTCGGTATTGCCACACTGACCTTTGCCATGCCCTGCGGCACCATGTGTGCCATTCTTTCCAAAGAAAAAGGCGGAGACACCCTCACCGCTTCCGGCGGCGTAGTCTTCTCCACCCTCCTGTCTCTGATCACGATCCCTATTGTCTATCTGATCCTGGGACCGATGTTCTGATTTTCTCACGTTCCGCTACAATAAAAGTGACGCTCCGTCTCGCGTCAAACTCATTTCAAAGGAGGCTTCCAATGCTTGTTAAAGACATGGATCGTATCATTTTTGCCGGTGATTCTATTACTGACATGGGCTGCACCAAACCTGTAGGTTTCGGTCCCGGCGAAAATCTGGGCGTCGGTTATCCCCGTATGTTTGACAACATGATCGGTGCTTTTCACCCGGAACTTCGAGTTCAGGTCATCAATGCCGGTGTCAGCGGCAACACCAGTCGTGATCTGTTAAACCGTTTTGAGAAAGACGTTATCCAGAATCATCCTTCCATCATCAGCATCATGATCGGTGTTAACGATGTTTGGCGTCAGTTTGATCGTCCCGCCAACAACGAGTGGGTCCTTCCCGATGAATATGAGAAGAATCTCCGTCTGATGATCGAGAAATCTCGTTCTGCCTGCAAGACTTTGCTGCTGATGGCTCCTTACTATATGGAGCCTCTATCAGAAGATCCCATGCGTGCCCGTATGGATGAATATGGCACGATCGTAAAGAAGCTCGCAGAAGAGTATGGCACCTTATTTATCGATCTGCAGAAACTGTTCAACGACTATTTCGCGAAGGGACGTCATTCTACCTCCATCGCCTGGGACCGTGTCCATCCCAATCAGATTGGTGCTACCCTGATCGCCGGCAAGATCTACGAAACCCTCGAACTGTAATATCCATATCGACCGTATTAAGGAGAAAACAACTATGAAAATGACCACTGTCTGCTATATCAAGCGAGACGATGAAATCCTCATGCTGCACCGCACCAAGAAGGAAGTCGATATCAACAAAGGTAAATGGGTGGGTGTCGGCGGCAAATTTGAACCCGGTGAAAGTCCCATGGAGTGCATCTGCCGTGAAGTCAAGGAAGAGACAGGCCTCACCCTTCTGGACCCTGAACTGCGCGCTTTTGTCACCTTCAACTTTGCTTCTCCCTCCGAAGAGCTGAAAGATTGGGAGACAGAGTACATGTTTGTCTACACCTGTGAACACTTCGAAGGAGATTCCTTAAGCGAAGATACGGAAGAAGGCCAGCTTTGCTGGATCCC
>JAZUIK010000174.1:0-2712 GCA_045642205.1 Bianqueaceae bacterium | reverse complement strand
TCGAAGATCTCACGTCTGGTCACACTGGCAAGAGGGTCAGCAGAGAGCTTATCCTCGGGATCCATCAATCCTGCAGGAGGAGAAAGCAGAAACTGACCGGTAGGATAGCGGTATTCCATCTGAAGGAAAAGACGAGGTTCTTCATTCGGCGTCTTGATGATCAGGATGCAGGAAACAGCATCGGCTTCCATAGATTTGAACTCTTCGTCAGACTTCAGACAGGTCATATCTTCCATGTTGTGTCTGGTGGCATCGAAATAGTGCTTTCCCTCTGCATACTGCAGATCGAACAACTTTACAAAACGAGTCTCGTAGAGAGGCTTTACCATCTCTTTCTTGATTACGATCTTAGACATAGATATACCGGCTTTCTGTTAAATATTCAGGACACTATATGTAAGCAAAAATGCTACACAGTCAATGATACTCGAAATGTACAAAAATGCAATATCCTTCACCGGAGTGGGAAATTCATGCCTTATTCATTGGTGTTCTAGGAAAATCATGGTATACTATGATACCAGTAGCACATGGTACCAGTACCATATGGTACTGGGAGTGTTCTGCAAAGAATAGGCTCATCGTGTATTTGGCGTAGGAACCACGGAACATTCTGAGAAAATGATAAAAAAGGAGGAACCATGAAGAATAGATTATCCCATGTCCAGGTCATTGCTCTTGGATTTATGATCATGATCCTGGTGGGAACCACGTTGCTGATGCTGCCTGTCAGTTCGGCGGGTGAAACGAATGCAACATTCAGGGAAGCGCTGTTTACCGCGACTTCGGCATCCTGTGTTACCGGACTGGTTCTTCGTGATACAGCAACCCAGTGGTCCTTTTTCGGACAGGCGGTCATTATCGTTTTGATCCAGATCGGTGGACTTGGATTTATGACCATTGCGTCCTTTTCTTTCTTGATCCTGAAAAAGAGGATGGGACTAAGAAACAAAGAGATCATGCTGGAGAGTATCAATAATTCCAAGATCAGTGGATTGATGCAACTGACCGGCGAGATCGTTTTGGGAACAGCTATTTTTGAACTTACGGGTGCCGCACTCCTTAGTACCGTCTTCATTCCCAGACTCGGATGGAAGAGAGGTCTTTGGTACAGCGTCTTCCACTCGATCTCCGCTTTCTGTAATGCAGGTTTCGATCTGATGGGTATCGAAGAGCCCTTCGGTTCTTTTGTTCCTTTATATGATAATGTGCTCGTGAATCTGACCTTTGTCGGATTGGTCGTGATCGGCGGCCTGGGATTTCTTGTATGGCATGATATCCGTACCAACGGATTCCGCTGGAAAAAATATCAGCTGCATACAAAACTGGTCCTTGTCACCTCGGCGATCCTTCTGTTTGGAGGAGCCATCCTGTTCTTTATCCTGGAGTGGAATGCAACGGGAAAGGGACTTCCGTTGGGAGAAAAGATCCTGACAGCGCTGTTTGCCTCCATGACGACCCGTACAGCCGGATTCAATACAGTGGATATCGCTTCTATGTCCGGCGGCAGTAAACTGCTCTCCATCATGCTGATGGTAGTAGGCGGTTCGCCCGGATCCACTGCTGGTGGTGTCAAGACAACCTCCATCGCAGTCATCGCTCTGTATGCTTTCGCTGGTTTCAGGGGCAATAGAAAACCAACGGCTTTTGGCAGATCCATTTCCTCGGAACTGTTCCGTAAGAGCTGTATCGTTCTGTTCTTTAATGTAGGTCTTGCTTTGATCGCTGCGCTGGTCCTTGCCGGACTTCAGAGTTTTGATCTGGTAGATATCTTATTCGAGACCTTCTCTGCGGTAGGTACCGTTGGTATGACCGTCGGAATCACCAGAGATCTTCTGCCCATTTCTTCTTACGTTATCATCCTTCTGATGTTCATGGGACGAGTCGGCAGTGTATCCTTTGCGGTAGCGCTTCTGGAAAAGAAGGCAAAGCCCAGAGTCACCTATCCGGAGGAAGAGATTACAGTCGGATAAGATCGAACGAAGTTCGATCTTAAGGAGTTGCTTACGCAACTCCGATAGTTACCGGACAATAGCTCGAACGTATATCCAAACAGGTTAGTTTATTAAAGAAAGGCTAGATATATGAAAACATTTTTGATCATTGGTGCCGGCACGTTTGGTCACCATCTGTGCAGAGAATTTGCTAAGCTGAATTGTGAGACCATGCTGGTAGATGAAAATGAAGAGGCAATGAGCGACCTTCTGAGCGAGGTCACTACAGCTCGAATTGCGGATTGTACCAATAAGGAAGCGCTGGCAAGTTTTGATATTCCCAGTTTTGATACCTGTTTTGTATGTCTTGGAGGAGATTTCCAGGCCAGCCTTGTGATCACCTATCTTCTGAAGGAACTGGGAGCAAAGAAAGTTCTGAGTCTGGCAGATGATGATATGCAGGCTATGTTCCTCCAGAGAAGCGGTGCGGATGACATTATTTTCCCTGTCAAGGAGATCGCAGAGAGATTCGCTGTCAGTGAAAGTTCCGACAGTATCTTTGACTGGATTCCCATGGCGAAGAATATCTATGTCTATGAGATCTCCGCTCATCCCTCCTGGATCGGAAAGACCATTCTGGAACTGGATTTCCGTAATCAATACAATATGAACATTCTGGCGATCAAGGCAAACGGAGAGGTCTTCCCCAATCCGTCGATCCATTACAAGTTCAAGAGAGATGAACATATCATGGTCCTTGCTCAGGCTTCCGATATCA
>JAZUIK010000173.1:0-5524 GCA_045642205.1 Bianqueaceae bacterium | reverse complement strand
CTCTGTCTGACAGGAATCCACCATTACGTTCATGATGGTGGATTTACCGGCATTGGTATAGCCTACCAGTGCCACCAGAGGAAGACCGCTGTCCTGACGCTTCTTTCTCTGGGTGACTCGCTCTTTCTCTACCACCTTCAGTTCACGTCTGAGCTCTGCCAGACGATGGTCGATGGTACGGCGGTCGATCTCCAGCTGGGTCTCACCTTCACCCTTACTGGACATGGATCCGGAGGCACCACCCTGTCGGTTCTGCTTCTCCCACATACCGATCAATCGGGGCTTTAAGTAGGAAAGTCTGGCCACCTCGACCTGCAGCTTAGCTTCTCTGGTACGGGCACGGGAATGGAAGATCTCCAAGATCAGGGCGGTACGATCTGTGACCTCCACACCTAAGGCTCCCTGCAGGTTTCGGATCTGGCTGGGAGAGAGGGTATCGTTCAGGATGACTCTGGAGGCTCTGGTATCCTGCACCAGCGCAGCGATCTCCTCTACCTTTCCGCTTCCCAGATACAATGCAGCCGAGGGATGGTCCAGGGTCTGGGTGACCATGGACTTAGGTTCCATGTAGCAGGCTCTGGCTAGTTCCGAGAGCTCGTCCATGGAATGCTCGAAATCTTCAAAGGTCTCATCGCCGGAGGTCTGGAAGACCCCCGCTAAAATGACTGGTTCGTATTGATTCATGATAGATTATTGTAAAAAGGACATCTCTCCTTAATGCACTGAGCATTCAGAGAGGAATACTCACAGGTCTGCACTCCATAGGTAAGAGGCTGACTCATGCGGTCTTTGTAGTGTTCGTTAATATATGCGATGCCGTTCTTAAAGGCGATCATAGCATCTCGTTTACAGCACCTGGGACCGTTGATCTGTCCCAGTTCACCGATGGCTTTAGCGGTATAGGCCATGTGCTCTCCCCATGTACCGTCCGTGGACAGAGGTCCTGTGCCATCGATAATGGCAAGGGCCGCTCCGATGGAGGTAATAGCACCGCAGATACCCCATAAGCCGCACATGGCACCGGGCATGCGAAGTCCCTCTCCCATGAGCTTGGTTAAGGCAGCGTCCAAGTCGATATCGCCGCCGGCATTCTTATAGGCAGCCAAGATACAGGCGCCATCCAGAATGTGGTGCTCCGGTCCATGGATACTGATATATTCCTTCGCTGCAATCTCCTTAAAGATCTGAACAGGATCGGTGCCCTGGATCTTTTTGATATCCTGAAGGATCAGTTGTGCTTTTTCCGGTATGGTCATGATGATCACCGTCTTTCTTGTTTTATTCATGTAATTCCAATGGAAGGTTATCGGGATCGAAGAAGAAGGTCATCTTCTTTCCGGTAAAGGTGTCTTCCCTGACAGGTTCCACTCGGATACCCTTGCTGTTTAGTTCCTTAATGACATCTTCAATGCAGTCTACCTTGAAAGCCAGATGTCTCAGGCCTGCTGCCTCGGGATAACTGACTCGTTTAGGCGGGTTCTTGACACCGAAGATCTCCAGTTCTGTGGTCTCATTGACCTTCAGATCTAACTTCCAGTCATCCTTATCGGCACGGTAGTTTTCCCGGATCACGGTAAATCCCAGTTTGTCCACGTAGAACTCTCTGGAAAGCTGATAGTCCGATACGATGATGGCAATGTGATGGATCGTGGAAAGGTTCATGTTACTCCCTTCGATAATTATGATCTACCATGGATACTGCTCCATATACTCTTCTACCGCTCCTTCAATACGCTCATCTTCGTGTTCTTTCATGGACATAGCAAGGGACATGGGATCTATACAATTGGAAAATGCAAATACTTTCGGATCATATTTCCATAATTCCACCAAGCATACATTTTCACTGGACTCCCATTTGGGATCGACCAGATGATACTCCTTTTCTGCATACAGTCTCTTGTCCATTGCATAGACTGGAATAGCAGGTTTATTGAGCATCGTCTTTTCACCTAACGCACTTTCCCCAGACAACACACAATCTGCCAGTTCCGGAACATACTCAACAAAAGCCCTGTCCTGTATGGGATTTATCATATATCGCTGTGCTATATCAAATGCTTCCATTCCCGTGTGGATCAGGTGCATATGGATCTCCTTACCAACGTGTTCCTCGCGAATAAGTCCAAAGGACACAAGTTGTTCCGATGCACGTGAAATAGAGGTTCTGGTAAGTCCCAGAGCATCAGCCGCATCCTTTTTAGGACAACCGTTTTTCCCACTATAAACCAAATATAGAAAAAGAGATTGCGTTACAGGCATCATCTTTTCACTTTGGGCAGGCATCGCCATTAAGCGTTTCCTCATCATCACTCCCACAAAAGGAAGATACAGCTGATCAGGTTCAACAATGAAAGGAATCTGCTTTTTGATCATAGCAATCCGCTGTGTCGCAGTCAGTCCCGAAAAGGTAAATGCTACAGGCATATCTACTTTCTTTTGGTATAGGAGATACTGCTTTTCCAAAGCGACACTGCCGAAACGATCAATATTTGATATGTATACCACCAGAAAAGCGATTCCCTCAAACTGAACTTCGTAAAACTTTCTTCCTGCAGTCATATATATCGGTAATCCATGTAATACCTTTTCACCGACAACAGACAGCTCCATACCATATGCTTTATTGATGCTTTCAAACATAAGTCACCTCGATAACATATTTTATGTATAATACCATATTTTATGTTACCGTTCAATATTTATGTTATTGTTATATATGGCACACATATTATCGCCTTTCCTGATCAGGTTGAGGAAGATCGATCCTGCACCAACTACACAACTTTACTCCCCGATGACCTCCAGGATCTCGCCCACATACATGGTATGCATGTCATGATCGCTATACCACTTGGAATCCAGGGTCTCATCGATAAACTGCTCTGCGCTGAAGGGCATAGCTGCCATCTTCTTGCAGATGAAGGCAAGCTTTGCTTCCTTAGGATAGATCACGCCGTCTTTCTCTGCGGGAGTCAATCCTGCTTCCTTCCACTTATCAAAGTCTCTGCCGCTCTTGGATCCGCAGAAGTTCAGCGCACTGCGATACTCCTCATCCAGGAAAGCCAGAGAGAAGGTCTCTCCGTTGTCGATAAATTCCTTGGTATATCTGGATTCTCTGATGAAGATAAAGACAACGTTCTTATTCCAGAGAACACCGACACCGCCCCAGCTGACAGTCATGGTATTGCTCTTCTCGATATTTCCTGCGGTGACAAGGCCCCATTCCTTGCCGATCTTGGTAAAAGGATTCATTTGTAAGTTTTCGATATTCATAATAGCCGTACTCCTTTGTTAGTGCTTCTCTGTATTGTACTCTGCCATCTGCACCCTAGTCAATCGAACGCTTTCGCACAAATAGTGTCAGAGCCCAAATGTAGAAGTTACATTTGGGCTCTGACACTACATGCGCAAAATATCGCTTTACTATTTTTTAGATCAATGCAGCTTTTCTACTACCTCTACCAGGGTATCGCGGATCGCGATGTGCTGCGGGCAGACTTCCTCGCAGGCGCCGCACTGGATACATTCGTTGGCATAGGCCTTGTCATGCTTTCCTACCAGCCAGTCTTCCTGTCCCTTAGCCATTTCCTTGGAGGAATACAGGGTCAGAAGATTCAAGGCTGCAAAGGAACCGGAGATTCCGATGTTCATGGGGCAGACCTTAGCACAGTAGTTACAGGTGGTGCAGGGGATCAGCGGGATCTTGGAAAGAGCAACTCTTGCCTCGTCCAGGGTCTCCTTCTCCTTATCGGAAAGACCCTTGAAGTCCTTCATATAAGAAAGATTGTCTGCCATCTGCTCGATATTGCTCATACCGGAAAGGACGGTGATGACGCCTTCCAGGTCAGCCGCAAACTTGATCGCCCAGGAAGCAAAGGATGCCTTGGGATCTTCCTTCTTGAAGATCTCCTGGATGCTCTCCTGAGGATTAGCCAGCATTCCGCCCTTGACAGACTCCATGATCACAACGGGCTTACCATACTTTCTGGCAACCTCATAGACACCTCTGGACTGGATCGCCGGGTTCTCCCAGTCACCATAGTTGATCTGCAGCTGAACAAACTCAGCCTCGGGATGTGCCTTCAGAAGGACTTCCAGCTCTTCGGGAGTGGAATGGAAAGAGAACCCAAGGTGCTTGATCAATCCCTTTTCCTTCATCTGCAGTCCCCAGTTCCACATATCGAAATCATCGAAGTAATGGGTACGCATCTCTCCCAGATTATGGAGCAGATAGAAATCGAAGTATCCTGCACCGGTTCTCTCCAGAGAGATCTCCAGCTGCTTCTGTGCCTCTTCCGCGGTCTTGCAGTTGATCCATGCGGCGTTCTTGGATGCCAGCTGATAGCTGTCTCTGGGATAACGCTCTACCAGTGCCTTGCGGATGGTCTCCTCACTGTCACCATATGCCCATGCGGTATCGAAGTAGGTAAATCCTGCCTCCAGGAACATATCGACCATCTTACTGGTCTCTTCTACATCACTGACACCGTTTTTCTTGGGAAGGCGCATCAGGCCAAATCCCAGCTTCTTGATATCTTCACCTAAAAAACTCATGATTATGTCCTCACTTTTTCGAAAATAAAAAAGACAAAATAAAAAAGATGCTCCTCCATTATAGCAAAGAGCATCCTGAATACCATGGATATTTCTGTTCTCATACCAGGATCCACTGAACGATCCAGAAAAGGATCAGCAGCCAGAAAAGGACAATGGGGATAGCATAGTACCATCTCTTTGGTTTTCCGTCTTTCCATAGATCCTTCGCTATTTCCCTGTTTCTCTCCCAGACATCCTTCGGGATCAATCTGATCGTCATTGCCACCATAAGAGGAAGCAGGATCAGATCATCCAGATACCCTAAAACAGGAATGAAATCCGGGATCAGATCGATGGGCGACAGGGCGTAGCCAACCGTCAGTGCTGCCAGGATCTTTGCCGCCAGAGGCGTATCTTTATCCTTCAAAGAAAGGAATACCGCCGGGATGTCCGACTTTAGTTTTTTTGCACGTTCCTTCAGATCCATAGCGTTCCTCTCCTTTCTCCGATCTCTTCATCAGCCATAGTATAGGAGAAATATTCTCTGTAAGCAACACTTTTGACCTTACCGATAATGCATTTGCTCCTCAAAAGCATTGACTCAATCCCATATTTTCAGTTAATTACTACAAAGCATAAATTATTTATCGTTTTGCGATAATTTCTTGTTGACATATATAAAGACCGGTGATATTATACGTTTATCGACAAACGATAAATCACTTGAACGCCTTCGGCCAAGGTGCTTCGGTGAGACCGGGATCGCGAACCGGGATCGGAGATCGACTGACCTGAAAAGCAATTCAATGAACCATATCACAAACAGAAATCGAGGAAACATACAGTCAATCACCCACCACTTAAAGAAGTGGGGGCTTGGAAACAAGCCCTGATTGACTAGCCTAAGTCTTAACTGACTACGTTAGATTTGTCACGACACCCGTGGGCGTACAACCTAACCTACGGCTCTGTCATCTGTGGTTAA
>JAZUIK010000172.1:0-2213 GCA_045642205.1 Bianqueaceae bacterium | reverse complement strand
GCTACGATGACTTCTTCTATGCAGGAGACAGCTTCTCTGTAGCCACCCACAGTGAATTCTTCTACAATGGTCTGATGGATAACGGAACTGAGTTCCCCTACCAGATCAAGGTAAAGAGTATGAATGCTAATGAAGCGGTTGTTGAGATCTCGCTGATAAAGTAATTCACAAAGGCGCAATTACAATCAATGGTTGATAGAAACGCAACTCATGGATTATAATTAGTCACAAGAGTCGTGAAACAACAAAGCGACTTTACAAATGTAGCCTGAGTTATATGAGGTAGAGGTGTAGGCTTATGCCGATATAAGAGTTGGATGCGTATTTTCCCAACAATTTATGAATTATCGATCAACTATTGATTGATAAAAAGCCATTCACAAACAATATAAAGTAAAAGAGTCTCCATGGGAGCGGTGTGTCTACGCACAATGCTCCCATGGAGGCTCTTTTACTATTTATATAGATTTCTTACATTTTTCAGGATAGATCTCTTCTCGCTATCAGTAGATGCGGATGCAATATCCTTCCTTTCGGAGCATTGCGCGCAGTCGCACCGCTCTGAAAGGAAGGATATTGTGTCCTGTTCAGTGAAAGCGGATCAGATCTCCTGCTTTTGGATCTTCCTCAGCCCGATATACTCCACACCCGTCAATGTCTTTACCAGCCAGAGCAGGAACAGCATGCTCAAAAGAGGGATGACACAGGAAGCAACGATGATGACAGCCAGAGCTTCCACAAAGTTGTTCAGAAGACGGGAGGCTTTATCACGGAGCTTGACGAAGAACTTGGATACGCCATCATTGACCAGGGTATCGATCAGAGATTGATCATCTGTGATCAGCTCCAGGTCTGTGGTCTCATCTGCCAGCTGTTCGGCGGAACCGATGATCTCATCGATGGAGCTCTGGTAGGTTTCATAGATGGTGTCGGAGATGGAGACACTTAAGGGAGTGACCATGAACAGAGCGATGCTGATAACGGCGATGCGGAAGGCCAGGGACTTGATCTTTTCCTTGTGAGTGAAAAGGAAGATAATGGCCAGCAGGCAGGCGATCGGGATCAGGATACGAAAGGCTGCCGTACCGACGATGGTCAGAAGATACTTTTCGGAGAAAAGAACGCAGAGGACCAGCAGAAAGTATTCAGAGAAATCAGCGATCTTTTCAGCGATGGGAGTGGCGGTATCATCCGGAATGGCAGATACCACAGCGGATACTAAGGTGGAAGCAGCTACCAGTTCCAGAACAGTTTCGGAATTTTTGTCCAGGGAATCGATGGTCTTCTGATAGAACTCGGGAGAGCTCATCTTGTCTCCGATGAAGGTGGCGGAGAGGACACCGGTCAGTACAAGGACCAGTGCCAGTAAGATACGCAATGCTTTATTTTCCATGGTTGTCACCTCGTGTTTTCATAGATTTTTTTAAGGACATCTCAGGATCACTCCGTTACGAACTCGATGGTGTAGTCATCCAGACCGACCATACCGGAGATGAAGTTGCGGATCATCAGACGGGCATTTTCATCGGCCTTGCCCAGAAGACCCTTTTCAATGGCCTTGTTCTGCGCATTGTTTTCCAGCTCGATCAGGGAACGATTGAAGTCAGTGACGGAAATGGGATTTCCGATACCGCTGGTCTCGTCGTAGAGCACAAAGCTGTTAGGATCGATGTCGATGTACTGTACCGAGGAACCGGGGAGATAGACTTTGATCTTCATGAGCTGATCATCTTTTTCGATGCGGATGTCCTGAAAATCGATGCCGGCGGTCACGGTACCGTCGTAGGTACCGATATAACTGGTCTCTGTAAAACCGAGATTTAGTCCGAAGAGCTGCTTCATACTGGAGAAGGATACGACTTCGGTAAAGAAGTATTCCTGGGTGATCAGGACACCCATGTCATTAAGACCATCCTGGATGACGGTGGCGGTGATCTCTTTTTCTACCTGGACCAGGCGGTCCACATCCCGGTAGACAACGGTCACATCCGGGTCTGTTTCCAGAGCGGGAGGTAAGGTGGCGTGGGTTTCCTGTTTGGATCTGCCGGTACCCCACATAATGAGAAGGGCGATAATGCCCAGAGCGACAATGCCGCAAAGACAGTAGAGTACCGGAAACTTGAAGTTCTTTTTCATTTTCAGTGCTCCTTTCTATAGGTCTGAGTGGTTATGTACAGAGTATTCAAAACCCATGAACACTCTGAGGGTTGTGA
>JAZUIK010000171.1:0-4317 GCA_045642205.1 Bianqueaceae bacterium | reverse complement strand
CAGGATCTTCTGGGTCATTGTCATTCCCATGAGTTATTCCTCCTTAGTGTTCAAAGAGTTATTGTAAGCACTTAACAGTGCGTTTGTACTTGCTTTGATAATGTCGGTGTCTGTACCGGCTCCCCAGTAGACCTTACCGTTGGAAGCGGTGATACCGATATAGGCTGCAGCGATGGAACGGCTGCCTTCTCCCTCCATGGAATGCTCGGAGTAGAAGGAAAGCTGATAATCATCGTTGGTAAAGCGCTTCAGTGCATTGCTGACGGCATCCAGAGGTCCGTTACCGAATGCGGTAACACCTTCGGAAGCACCATTTCTCTCGAAGGAAAGAGAGACGGTGACTTCATCCTTATGCTGGGTGAATTCCAGATCGGATACAGCAATGGGAGCATCCGAGGTAAAGTAGGAGTCCATAAAGACTTTCAGAACGTCGGCAACCTTCAGCTCGCGATGCTGGACATCGGAAAGACCCTTGCAGCGATAGGAAAGATCCTCACGCATCTTGGGGGGAAGAGAGTAGCCATAGGTCTGCTCAAGAAGGTATCCGATACCACCTTTACCACTCTGGGAGTTGACGCGGATAACGTCAGCATCGTAGGTACGATTGATATCCTGAGGATCGATCGGTATGTAGGGGACGGTCCACTGGAACAGGTTCTTCTCTGCACGGTAGATCATACCCTTGGCGATCGCATCCTGATGAGAACCGGAGAAGGCTGCGAAGACCAGATTTCCAGCGTAAGGAGTACGCTCGTAGACGTGCATACGAGTACACTGCTCATAGGTCTTGCAGATACCGGGCATGTCGGTGAAGTTCAGCTTGGGGTCTACACCGTGAGAATACATATTCATAGCCAGAGTAATGATATCGACATTACCGGTACGCTCACCGTTTCCGAACAGGGTACCTTCAACACGATCAGCGCCGGCAAGCAGTGCCAGTTCTGTATCGGCAACACCGGTACCGCGATCGTTATGGGGATGAAGGGAGATGGTGACATATTCTCTGTACTTGATGTTTTCGCAGATATATTCGACCTGAGAAGCGTAGACATGAGGAAGGCTCATCTCTACGGTAACAGGCAGGTTGATGATGACATTATTGTCAGGACCGGGTTCCAGAATATCCAGAACAGCGTTACAGACTTCCAGAGCATATTCAGGCTCGGTGCCGGTGAAACTTTCGGGAGAGTACTCAAAACGGAAGTTGCCCTCATATTCCTGAGAAAGCTGCTTGACTAACTTAGCACCGTCGGTAGCGATCTTTTTGATCTCTTCCTTGGACTTTCGGAATACCTGTTCACGCTGAGCAACGGATACGGAATTGTAGAAGTGGATGATGGCACTGGGAGCACCTTTACATGCGTCGAAGGTCTTACGGATGATGTGTTCACGGCACTGAGTCAGGACCTGAACGGTGACATCATCGGGGATCATGTTGTTATCGATCAGAGTACGAAGGAAATTGTACTCGGTATCGGAAGCAGCAGGGAAACCGACCTCGATCTCCTTAAATCCAACCTTCAGAAGGAGCTTATAGAACTCAAGCTTTTCTTCCAGACTCATGGGAATGACCAGACTCTGGTTACCGTCTCGAAGATCGACGCTGCACCATGCCGGTGCCTTTTCGATATGATCTTTGTTGACCCACTTGGTGTAATTGCCGGGAGCGGGATAGTATCCCGGTGCATACTTCTTATAATTCATTTGGTTTTTCTCCAATCTTTGATTTCAGTTTAGGTTTGATCAATAGGTCTCGAGGATACGGAAGCCTTCAGCCTTGAGTGCTTCCTGGATCTCGCTGACATGATCGAAGTTTCTTGTTTCCATACCGATGCGCAGATAACAGCCATTGACACTGGCGGTCTCACCATTCTGCTCATGGTATACATTGATAACGTTTCCGCCGTGTGCAGCAATAATGCCGGCAACATCCTTCAGCTGACCGGGTTTGTCGACCAGTTCGATCAGAAGGGTGGTGCGTCTGCCTGTCTTGGCAAGACCACGGTTGATGATACGGTTCAGACTGGTAACATCCACGTTTCCGCCGGAAACGATGCTGACGACCTTTTTGCCGTTTAGAGGCAGCTTTTCGAACATGGCCGCAGCGACGGAAACCGCACCGGCACCTTCCGCGATCATCTTCTGCTTTTCGATGAGAGATAGGATCGCAGAGGAGATCTCATCCTCTGTTACAAGAGCGATGTCATCCACATATTTGTTGACCAGATCAAAGGTGTTCTGACCGGGCTGCTTGACAGCGATACCATCAGCGATGGTAGAGACGTTATCCAAAGTAGTGATACGTCCCTGATTGATGGAGTTGTACATGCTGGGAGCGCCGACTGCTTGAACACCGTACACCTTGGTACTGGGATTCAGCGTCTTGATCGCATAGGCGATACCCGAGATCAATCCGCCTCCGCCTACAGGAACGACGATGGCATCGATGTCATCCAGATCCTTCAGGATCTCCAGGGCAATGGTTCCCTGACCGGCGATGACATCTTCGTCATCAAAGGGATGGACAAAGGTATACCCAAATTCGTCTCTTAGTTCCAGGGCCTTCTTATAAGCATCATCATAGACACCGTCTACCAGACATACATCCGCGCCATAACCTTTGGTTGCTTCCACTTTGGAGAGAGGAGCGGTGGCAGGTAGGCAGATGAGAGAGTTGATGCCGATCTTGGAAGCAGCCAGTGCCACGCCTTGAGCATGGTTGCCGGCGGAGCAGGCGATAACGCCTCTGGCTTTTTCTTCATCGGATAGGTTAGCGATCTTATATCCGGAACCACGTAGCTTGAAGGAACCGGTGTTTTGTAGGTTTTCAGGTTTTAGGTACAGTTCGCAGTTCGGCGCGATGCTTCCGGCCCGGACTACGGAGGTCTCACGGATGATGTTCTTTAGGACGATACTTGCGTTGAAGATCTTGTCGACGGTTAGCATCTGTTTCCTCCTTCTGAAAAGTGTCTTTTCTTCCCTGAGAAAGTATTCAGAGAATAAAAAAAGCCTGTCCTTTGTTGTTAACAAAGAGACAGGACTTACATACTTAGACAGTAAATCTTGCGGTACCACTCTTTTTGCTGCAAAAAGCAACCACTCAGTGCGATCTAACAATCGCTTCCATCAGATAACGGTTGGAATCCGTCTGTCCCTACTTGGAAACCGTTGAGAACAGAAGCTCAGGAGCGAGCGGGCGAAATTCCATCCATCGGCTCACACCAACCGCCGATTCTCTGAAGCAGGATAAGACGCTTTCTCTCCTTCTACGCTGTCCATCTATCATAGCCTTTTTAGGTCAAAATGTCAAGGAGATTCTTTCTAATAATATGTACGCAGCAAAACAGAAAATAATCCCCGGGGAGTCTTTTGTTTCTGCCTTAGAAATCGTATAATATTAGGATAAATCTGATCGATTGGAGTACTTTATATGAATATACTGATCATTGATGCCCAGGGAGGCGGAATCGGCAAACAGCTTGTCAGTGAGATCAAGCAGGCAATGCCTTCCAGCAGGATCGTTGCGGTAGGCAGCAATACCACCGCTACGGCGCAGATGTTGAAGGCAGGAGCGGACGTAGGTGCTACCGGCGAAAATCCGGTCATCGTGGGATGTCGTACAGCCGATGTCATCTTAGGACCGGTCGGTATCGTCATTGCCGATGCCATGTATGGAGAGATCACACCCGCTATGGCGACGGCTGTTGGTCAGTCAAACGCAGAAAAGATCCTGATCCCCATCAATCACTGCAGTAATTATATTGTGGGTGTAGGAAACCAGAGCATGAAGACTCTGATCCAGGAAGCAGTCGAAAAGCTGAAGACCCTGGGTGAGTAAGGAGAAGCGTATGATTACAGAACGTTTAGAGAAAGTCAAAAAGTCGATGAAGAAAGCTCAGATCCCCCAGCTGATCGTTTCCGATCCTGTGGTGATCGATTATCTTTCTGATGTCATGATCCAGCCGGGAGAGCGTTTTCTGGCACTTCTGATCCGTGAGGAAGGCGAGCCGGTCCTTATCCTGAACGATCTGTTCCCCTTTGGCGTGATCGAAGGAACGAAGATCGTATGGTATAACGATATCCAGGATGCCGTTCTTTTACTGAATGAGTATATCCTGCCCGAAAAGACCATTGCCGTTGATAAGAACTGGCCGGCACGTTTTCTTCTTCGCCTGCAGGAATTGCAGACAGAGAGTCGTTTTGTCAACAGTTCCTTTATCATCGACTATGTCCGTATGATCAAGACAGAGGAAGAACAGGAAAAGATGATCCGTTCTTCCAAGACCAATGATAAGGTCATGGAGCAGTTGATCC
>JAZUIK010000170.1:0-9729 GCA_045642205.1 Bianqueaceae bacterium | reverse complement strand
GGTCATGTGCAGGGAAATCTGGTGATCAGAGAGTTTTCCGATCTGCTCAGTGACGCGGCAAAGGATCTGTGTTTTGTAGGACGTAACGGCGGAAACAAATTTCTGGCAGTCTTTGAGAAAACAACCGAAGAGAAAATGCAGCAGTTTGTTGATCGTTTAGCAAACAAAGTAGAGACATATAATCAAAAACCATCGGCACTTCCGATCGAGTATCAATATGGAAAGGCTTTCCATGAGGGAGAAGAAGTCCAGATGATCACTCAACTGATCGCTTTATCCAATCGTAGGATCAATCGAGCAGGTTAATGCATCAAGCATATGTGTAATTAGAATAAGGAACTTGTTTGAAAGGAGGTAGGAGTAATGGCTGAACTGGATATCCAATATCTATCGCGTGTAGTAGAACGAGCAAGAACAACAGATGAAGATGCATTTGCGGAGCTCTATGCAGCCACATATCAGAGACAGTATATGTTTTCATACTGTTATCTGGGAAACGAAGAGTCAGCCCATAAAGCATTGGTCGAAACCTATCTCCATGCAGACCGTCATCTGAAAGATCTGGAGGACCCCAGGTTGTTTGTATCCTGGATCAGCCAGATCAATTTCAGGGTCTGCTACAACATGGGCATGAAACAGCGGATCGATGGGATAAGTACAGAAGATGTCTCGGAAGGTGATCCGATCATCCAGACAAAGCAGATACTGGCATTACCTTTTTCTGAAAGTCAGGCACTCTTTCTGCATTATGATCGAGGAATGACCGTCAAGGATATAGCCTATCTGATGGACATCAGTGGAGCAGCGGTCAGACAGTATCTGAAAAGCGGATCGGAGCGATTAGGAGAAGAAGGTCCTCTTTCCTTGTATCAGAAGAAAACAAAAGGCCAACAGAATAGAGCTAAGAGAGATCGAAATATCACTCTTAAAAATGAAGAAGCACAAACGATCCTGGATGAGATCTATGAAGGAAGAGAAAAGGCTCCCTGCCAGGTTCCGCTGGATGTATTGACGACTTACGTTGTATATCGTAAGGATCGATACAGATTTCAAAAAACCGGATTGATCGTGATCATGCTCCTGTTTTTGATCCTACCAGTGTTTTTCTATGTACCTGAGGTTTCGCTGGAAAGTCAGGGAACAGATGAGCAGACAGAGATGATCCTGCACGTAGATAGTCTGTTTCCGATTCAGGATGTCAAAGCTTTTACCGATGGGAAGATCAATCCGGTATCAGAAGTAGAAAAAGGTGTATATAAGATACACCCATCTGTAAACGGAGAGATGTTGGTTGAAGTCACTGTGTGGAATGGACAGAAAGTGACGACTTCAACAACGATCGATTGTTTTGATACGGAAAGTCCGTATTTAAAAGAAAACTATGTAGAGGATGGTAAACTGTATCTTTTATTTGCAGATGACCAGAGCGGGATCGATTTTTCTACCTTACAGATCATCAGTGAAACCGGTATAGAATTGACAGCGGATATTGCTGATACGGATAAAGGGGAAGTCATCATAGAAATCCCGACGGAGTCTTTGGAGATCTATCTTGAGGACAGGAAGGGAAACCTTCTACAGCTATCCATCGAGATCAGGTAGATCAATTCACAGATCGTTATATGAGAGACCTCACAGGAAGTAAATCTTGTGAGGTCTTGTTTTTTCGATGGAATTGTCTGCGTATTTGTAGATTTCAACATAGGTCCATTCTCGCTAAGAAGTGTATAATAATAGCATAGAAAAAACATAAAACCCTTTATATCAGATGAATGTATGGGGTTTGATGGCACGGGAGACAAAGAGAAATACATGGGATGTATGTCTTGTGTGTCAAATTCAACAACACAATTAACGCACCAAATACTTAACGAAAAGAGGTAAAAAAAATGTTCAAAAAGAGAATTACCTGGGTGATCGCATCTGTTTTGGCACTGGCGCTGGTCGTAGGTGTTGGAATCTATTCCAGAGATGCAAAACTGAGAGCAAGCGACGAAAATGTATATGCGGCATCCCATGCAGATGACGATAGTAAAGTATCGGAAGGTGAAGCATCCAGAGTACAGGCTATTATTATTTCTGCGGAGGATTCAGGCAAGACCATGACCTCCAAAGAAGAATCTTCAGAGGAAACAGCAGAGGCCAAGGTAGAGAAAAAAGTCAGTGTAACCTCTAACATGGAAGGGGTCGACGAGGCTGAAGAAGGAACGGAAGTTGTTCTGAACACCATTCTGGAGGGATTTGAAAACACACAGATCGATTTCCAGTGGCAGTATAGCGAGGATGGAAGCAGCTGGATCGATATCGAAGGTGCCGATGCTGAGAGTTACTCTTTTGAACTCAGCGAGGTCAATGCAGCGTACTACTGGAGAGTCGTTGTTACTGTTCTTAGCTGATCAGGATATCCCTAAACAGTTCTTTGAGGCAGAGCTTAACCGCTTTCAGGGCGATAAAAGCTCTGTCTCATTGTTTTATTAACCGAAAATGTGTATAATTAAGTTTCGATAAAGCTAACAGGCAGGAATGCTATGAGTGAAGAAAATAAAGAAATCAAGATTCCCAGTCGTTATGATGTCCGCAAGGGAGACCGACTAAAGCTGCTGAAATTTTTCATTGCAGCGGTCCTGGTCATTTTCCTGTTGCTGCGTCTTGTGGTAGGGATCTCCTGGGTCAATGGTGTTTCCATGACCCCGACAATGACAAACGGAGAAATGGTCTTTTATTCCAGACTGACATCCAGTTACCGGATCGGTGATGTGATCTCTATCAAGATGCCCTCCGGGGATTATTACATCAAGAGGATCGTTGCTATGGAGGGAGATACTATCGAACTGATCGATGGACACGTCTATGTTAATGGTCAGTTAGAGAAAAATGAGGTCTTGTATGCCCATGGTCTGACCTATGAGGAAGAGGGTAATGTGACCTATCCGTTGACGCTGGGCGAAGGCATGCTGTTTGTTCTGGGAGATAATCGTACAGATTCCATCGATTCCAGAGCCTACGGTGCCATGGCAGAAAGCCAGGTAAGAGGTAAGATCCTCTTTCACCTGAAGATGCCCTGGGATTGATCGATCTTCAATAAGGCATAGATAATCATGTAAATTACCGTATAGCATAAATTATAGAAGAGGAAGAAGAAAATGATCGGAATTATTACAGCGACCAATCAGGAATTTGCTGAACTGAACAAGCTGCTGGGAACCAACGAAGTTGGTTCTTTGAAGTTTGTTACCGGAACGATCGGAAACACAGAAGTCGTTGGTGTTCAGGCAGGCATCGGTAAGGTCAATGCAGCTCTGTGCGCACAGAAGATGATCGATACCTATCCCGTTGACGGGATCATCAATGTAGGAGTTGCCGGTGCATTGAACAGCGCCCTTCATGTGGGAGATGCGGTTATCTCCACCGACGCACTGCAGCATGATTTTGATACCTGTTACTTTGGAGATGCTCCCGGACATATCACCGGATTTGATACCATTGAGTTCACGGCAGATCCGGACCTGAGAGATGATGCCAAAGCAGCTGCTGACAAACTGGGATATCGCAGCATGATCGGTCGTGTCGTTTCCGGTGATCAGTTCATCTGTACCAAGGAGAAGAAAGACTATCTGATCTCTCAGTTCCAGGGTGATTGCACAGAAATGGAAGGTGCCGCCATTGCACAGGTGTGTACAGTAAATAAGGTACCTTTTGTCATCCTGCGTACCATTTCCGATGGTGCAGACGATGGTGCCGGCATGTCCTATGATCAGTTTGTTGTTTTTGCAGCCGAGAGAGCTGCCAAGCTCGTTGAGACGATGCTTGCATAAATGTAAGTCCTAAAAAATCATAGATAAACGGATCGAACAGATCCGAACGAGGAGGAATGAAGATGATTCTTGTAACAGGCGGTGCAGGTTACATTGGTTCTCATACCTGTGTGGAGTTGTTGAATGCAGGATATGATGTGGTTGTTGTGGATAACCTTTACAATTCCAGTGAGATCGCTCTGGAAAGAGTAGAGCAGATCACCGGAAAGAATGTAAAGTTCTACAATGCGGATCTTCTGGACAAAGCGGCTGTGGACGCGATCTTTGATAATGAAAAGATCGATGCAGTCATTCATTTTGCCGGCTATAAGGCTGTCGGAGAATCCGTTTCCAAGCCTCTGGAGTATTACGAGAACAATATCGGAAGCACTTTAAATCTGTGCAAGGCAATGAAGGAGCATGGCGTAAAGCGCCTGATCTTCTCTTCTTCTGCAACGGTCTATGGTTATCAGCCTGTTATGCCCATTACGGAAGCTATGGATAAGCAGCCGGCAACCAATCCTTACGGATGGACCAAGTGGATGATCGAAGAGATCCTGAAGGATGTACATACAGCAGATCCCGAATGGAGCGTAATCCTTCTTCGTTATTTCAATCCTATCGGAGCTCATGAGAGTGGACTGATCGGTGAGGATCCCAAGGGAATTCCCAATAATCTGGTACCCTACGTGGCTCAGACTGCTGTAGGTAAGAGAGAATTTGTTCATGTCTACGGCAATGATTATGAGACTCCCGATGGAACCGGTGTCCGTGATTATATCCATGTTGTCGATCTGGCAAAGGGTCATCTGGCTGCCATGAGAAAATTGCTGGAAGGCCCCGGCGTCAATGTATATAACCTGGGAACAGGACGTGGCTACAGTGTTCTGGAGGTCATCCAGGCATTCTCCAAGGCATGCGGATATGAGATCCCTTATAAGATCGAAGGACGTCGTCCCGGAGATCTGGCATTCTGCTATTCTGATCCCGCCAAGGCAGAAGCTGAACTGGGTTGGAAGGCAGAGTTCACTATGGAAGATATGTGCCGCGATTCCTATCGCTGGCAGACGATGAATCCTGAGGGATACAACGGCGCACAGGAATAAATCTGTAAGAGATATGTTTGATGCGCCGTACGAATTCGCCGAAGGCGAATTCCGAAGTAGGTCTCTGAAAATCTGTAAGGGATATACTTTGAGGCACTGTATGAATTCGCCGGAGGCGAATTCTGGAGTGTATCGCCGAAAAATCTGTAAGAGTTGTATATGATGCGCCGTATGAATTTGCCGGAGGCGAATTCCGAAGAAAATTATACATGAGAGAGTAATTGATGAAGCGAAATAATCAATTGATCTATATGACCGGTGGCGGAAGCGCCGGTCATATTGTTCCTAATCTGGCAGTGGCGGAAGCCTTGAGAGAAAAGGGAATCACCTGTAAATATCTGGGGCGTCCCTATGGCATGGAATATGACATGGTGACGAAGGAAGGTATCGAATTCCACAAAATGAACTCCGGAAGATTGCATCGCAGTTTCGATGTGGATCTGTTCCTGACTCCTTTTCGTATTATTCAGGGAGTTTTCCAGGGAATTAGCTGGATCCTGAAGGAAAAACCGGCAGTTGTGTTCTGTAAGGGTGGTTTTATGAGTCTTCCTGCGGCGATTGCCGGATGGATGACGGGAACACCGGTGGTGCTCCACGAGTCAGATCTGACGCCGGGATTAGCAAATAAACTGTGCGGACCTTTTGCTAAAAAGATCTGCTGCAGCTTTGAACAGACGAAAAAAGATCTTCCGCAGGATAAAGCAATCTATACCGGAACACCGATCCGTTCTTCTCTTCTTCGCGGAAGTAAGGAAAAGGGAGTCGAGATCACCGGACTGGATCCGAACGGTAAGCCTGTTCTGATGGTCGTTGGCGGATCTCTGGGAGCCGGAGTTCTGAACGATATCGTTGCCGCATATCTGGATGAACTGCTGAAGACCTACCAGATCATCCACCTGTATGGTGTCGATCATGAAGAAGATCCGGCACCGAAGAAAGGTTATTTCCCTATTCGTTATGCCAGAGAGGAAATGGCAGATCTTTTTGCTATGACCGATCTGATCCTCAGCCGTGCGGGTTCCAATGCCATCAATGAGTTTTTGCAGTTGAAGATACCGAATATTCTGGTACCGCTTCCCGTTGGTGTCAGCCGCGGTGACCAGGTAGTGAATGCGGAGCAGTTTGCGCAGCAGGGCTTCAGTTATCTGCTTCCGCAGGAAGACCTGCGTCACGATACGCTGATGGAAGCATTAGAGTATGTGTCAACCCATAGGGATGAGTACTTATCAGCCATGAGTTCCGATAAAGCAAAGAACGGAACACAGGAGCTGTGCAATGTCCTGATCGGACAGATCAAGAAATAAGCAATATAGTAAGTAAGACAACTTCAGGAGGAAAAGATCATGATCTCTGAAAGCTTAAAAAAGAAAGTCGGACAGATGCTGATGTGCGGATTTCCGTCGACTAAGGTCGACGAGCAGGCAAAGGCATTATTAAAGGATCTGTATGTAGGCAACTACATCTACTTTGCCCGCAACTGTGAATCCGCAGAGCAGACAGCGTCCCTTTCCAGAGATCTTTCCGACATGGTCTATGATGCTCTGGGTATCGCACCGATCATTACCATCGACCAGGAAGGCGGTAATGTATCCCGCCTGGTAGAGGGATCTTCTCTGATCAGCGGAGCTGCTGCTGTTTCGGCTGCTACGCCTGTATTGGATGAGGCCTCCTTGCAGAGGGTGGAAGATCTGGGTGAGAACCTTGGAAAGATCCTTCGTGCCTGCGGTGTCAACATCAACAATGCACCGGATATGGATGTGAATATCGAGCCCGCTAATCCGGTCATCGGTTCTCGTTCCTATGGAGATGATCCTGAGCGTGTGGCAAAGGTTGCCATTGCCATGATGCATGGAATGAAGAAGAGTGGTGTCGGTGGAGCCATCAAGCATTTTCCCGGACATGGAAATGTCAACAGTGATTCTCATCTGGGGATTCCCGTCAATGAAACCGATATCGAGACTTTAAGAGAAACGGAATTTAAGACCTTTGAAATGGCCATCGCCGCCGGTGCTGAGGCTACCATGTCTGCCCATGTTCGTTATACCAATGTAGATCCCTCCTGCCCCGGAACACTGTCACCGAAGGTGCAGACAGAACTTCTGAGAGATACCTTTGGCTTTAAGGGTCTGGCGATGACCGATTGTATGGAGATGGATGCCGTACGCAAGTGCTATCCCAAGGGAGAAGCCGCTGTCATGGCTATCGAAGCCGGTGTGGATATCCTGACGATCTCCCATACCTATGAAGCTGCTTCCGATTATGCGAATGCTATCTATGAAGCTCTGGAATCCGGAAGACTGACCGAGGAGCGTATCGATGCATCCTATGAGCGGATCATGGATTATAAAAAGCGCATGGGTCTTCTGGAAAAGCAGCATATCGATCCCAAGAAGGCAGTGGAAGAGCTGATGGACGTAAAGAAGCAGGAACTCTGTGACACTCTGGCCATGGATTCTCAGACCATGCTGCAGGGTTGCTTCCCCTTTGCCATGGAAGAGGATCTGATCGTTATGGCTCCTCCTCAGAGAGCAGCTACCGGTGCAGAAGATATGAAACCTTTGTCTCTGGTAGATACCATGGTGGAAACTGCGAAGGAAAAAGGAATCCATCTGATGGGTCTGGAACTTCCCGTCAGTGGTACCGAAGAGGAATTTGCGCCCTATCTTGCCAAGATGGAAGAAATGATCGATCAGACACGAAAGAACGGAAAGAAGGCTTCTATCCTTCTGGGAATGGTCAATGGTCGATTCAAGCCTGCCTACAGGGTGGTCCTTGAAGCCCTGAAGAAAAAGCAGGATGAAGGAAACATGAACGTAGGTGTTGTACTGATGGGAGCACCTTATGATCTGGCTATGATCAATGATGTCTTCGGTGAGGAGATCCCTGTATCGGTCGCCTATGAATACAATCGTCTCAGTGTGGATGGATTTATCCGTGCACTGGAAGGAAAAGCGTTTAAGGGAGTATGTCCCTTTAAGCGATTGAAGTAAGAAAAAGAGGTAACGAATGCCATTTCAATTGATCCATGGGGATATTACGACCCAGCGGGTGGACGCCATTGTCAATGCAGCCAACAGCTCGCTCTTAGGGGGCGGAGGTGTTGACGGAGCGATCCATAGAGCCGCTGGTCCTGAATTGCTGGAGGAGTGCCGAACCCTGGGTGGGTGCTCTACCGGTGAAGCAAAGATCACAAAAGGCTATAACCTGCCTGCATCTTACGTGATCCATACCGTTGGACCGATCTGGCGAGGTGGTATACAGGGAGAAGAGATCCTGCTTCGCTCCTGTTATCGTAATTCCCTTACATTAGCGAAGGAAAACGGATGCCTGAGCGTTGCATTTCCTTTGATCTCCGCAGGAGTTTATGGCTATCCGCAGGATGATGCCAGACGGATCGCTACAGAGGAGATCCGAAGCTTTCTGGATAAGGAAGGCGATATCACTGTAAATGGTGAGATCGAAGAAATGACCGTATCTCTGGTAATCTTTGATCCATCTACAGTGTGGAAGAACGATCCGGAACTGCGCCGTTATATCGAAGCAAGAGAACATAGACGACAGGTCTACTATAATGCTCCCTACCCCATGCAGTCGATGGATCAAAGAGTGGAGTATGAAGCAGATTATGGCGTTGAAAGAGAAGCTTCAGCGCCAATGGCGCCATCGGCACCTGAGCCGCTCTATAATGAAGCACCTAAGGGAAAGGTCAAAAAGACCAGGTCTTCTCTAAGTTCCAAAGTTAAAGAAGCACTTCCGACCATTGGTTCGTCAAGTTCCTTGAGTGACTTTCTGAAGAAGCAGGATAAAGGCTTTGTTCCGAAATTGCTCCAGTTGATCGACGAAAAGGGCATGACAGATCCGGAATGTTACAAAAGAGCCAACATTTCCCGTAAGACCTTTTCCAAGATCCGTAACGGAGAGATGAAACCCGGTAAAGAGATGGTCCTGGCTTTCTGTGTTGCGTTGAAACTGTCTGTTCCGGAAACGGAAGGATTGTTAAAGAAGGCAGGATATGCACTGACAGAAAGCAGCTTAAGCGATCTGATCGTTATGTATTTCCTGGAAAAGCAGGTTTACGATATCGATAAGATCAACTTTGAACTGTATCATTATGACCAGAAGATCCTGGGAAGCAATCATTGATCTTATCTGAAAAGTGTCCCCTAAGAGGCGACCTTTTGTCAGACTCCATATCATACAATAAGCTCGTAAGGTTAAGAAAACGACAGCAGATAGGCTGCGGAATCGTTTCTAACCTGCGAGCTTATTTTTTTGATCTCAGGAGGAAAGACAATGAAATTTTTTAAGAATAACAACACGGCAAGATGGAACACCAATCACAAGGCTGAGGTAAAGAAGACAGAAGGTAATAATGCACTTACCGAGATGGTCTTTATCTTGGATCGAAGCGGATCTATGAGTGGTCTGGAAAAGGATACGATCGGTGGGTTCAACAGTATGATCGAAAAACAAAAGAAGGAAGAGGGCAAGGCTTTCGTTACCACTGTCCTGTTTGACCACGAACATGAGATCCTGCATGATCGTGTCGATATTCAGAAACTGGATCCTATGACGGAGAAAGAATATTATGTGCGTGGATCCACAGCCCTGATCGACACTCTTGGCAGTACGATCGAGCATATCTCCATGATCCAGAAGTATGCCAGAGAGGAAGATGTTCCTGCTCATACGATCTTTGTCATCACAACGGATGGCATGGAAAATGCCAGTCATGAATATTCTTCTGATAAGGTCAAAAAGATGATCGAGCAGAAGAGAAAGGATGGCTGGGAGTTCCTATTCCTCGGCGCTAACATCGATGCTGTCGA
>JAZUIK010000169.1:0-37526 GCA_045642205.1 Bianqueaceae bacterium | reverse complement strand
CATAGGTCTCTCTCTGAAGATCTCTGTCGATGGTCAAAAACAGATTATTACCTGCTTCAGCTGCCTTTAAGGTGACTGAATTCAGTGTCATACCGGTAGCTGCATCTACCTCCATACGCATGGCACCGGAGGTACCTCTCAAACTCTGTTCAAAGACTGCTTCCAATCCGGTCTTACCGATATAATCCTGCTCCGTGTAATCGAGCCCTGCTGCCTGCTTGGCAGCAAGGTCTTCCTCGTTGATACGACCTACATATCCAACAATATGAGCGAACAGCTCCCCTTCGGGATAAACTCGGGTAAAGATCTTCTCTACTGAGAAACCACCGTATTCACCGTTTCTCTCCAGGATCTGTGCTTCAGTCTGGATGGAGATATCATTGGCGATGGGAACCTTAACCGAAGGATCAAAACGTCCGGAAAAGATGGCATAACGAACGGAAGCGATGCGGATCGCCTGCTCCGGTGTAATATCCGAAAGCGGGATGCCAAAGCGCTCCGTGCAGAGGATCTTCATGGAAGTCGTTGCATCCGTATCCTTCTGCTCATCCGTCAGTTCATCTCGGCTGGAACCATAGACTTCCGCAAGGAAATTGTCATGAGCAACCGAATTATATTGGCGTGTATAGTTGTCGACAAAATAATAACCGCGGCCATCTTCATAGCCAATGGGGAATTCCGTATGAAGAGTGACTTCTTCTCCGTTGCGATCCAAAATGTCGAGTACATCCATAATGGATTCGATCAGTTTGGGATTTGAAGTACTGGGAAGATAGAATAAAGCTTTTGATTCGATATTAACAGCCAGAGGTCTTCCATAGCGATCGTAGATATTTCCTCTTTCTGCCGTCATTGCCTGCTGGGAGTACAGGTTTTCTGCCTGTAATTCCGTATAATGCTCATAGCTGATGATCTGTGTATAGTACAGAACACCCCACAGTGCCACAAAGCCCACAATAAAGGCGACGAAAAGAAGAAAGACACGATTGCGAAGGATCAGAAGGAGGCGATGAAGAAAATCCTGCATATTCTTATCCCCTCTGCTCGTTGGCCAGATCCCTGATCCAAAGATCTCCTCTCTCGCCCCAGTAATACATAAGACGACAGAAAGGATAACCGATCAGAGAGACCAAAGTAGTATAACAAACTTCCGGCAAGATCGTCTGCATCATATGGTATCCAAGATGCAGGTCACCGGAAAAGAATCCAAAGATAATATACTGAAAGATTCCAAATACAAGATCCATACCCAAGGTAAGAGCTACCGGCAGGATCAGAAGATTATGACTCAATCCTTTGCTGATCATTCCACTGAAATGTCCGATCAGGAAAAATAACAACCCGTAAAATCCGATGATACGGTAAAACAGCACATCGGTGATCAGTCCGGTCAATAAGCCGATCCTGCGTCCTTTCTCTTCACCGAAGAGTACGGCGGTAGAGACCACCAGGATAACCGACAGGTTGGGGATGATGCCATTTAAAGCGACCAGATGGAGCCATGTAGACTCACTGATCACAGTGATACAGGATAAAAGTACAGTGACTAAAACGGAGATCATGGTTCTGTTTCCTCCGCCGGATCCTTATAGAGGTCCTCTTTCCATAGCTCTGTAATGATCAGGACCATATCTACCTGCTCTAGGGTACTGGTAGGCTTAACAAGAGCAATGCTCTCATAACCGGTGCCTACAGGGATGATCTCGATAACGGTTCCTACAGAAAGTCCGGGAGGATAGATATCACCCAGAGTCGATGTAACGATCTCATCACCGATAGTAATATCCACTTCATTACTGACAAAGCGGATCATACACATATCCTGTTCTACGGTGCCGATCTCTGTAATACGGTATCCGTTGGCCCCCTGAACAACGACAAGGTCACCATCCTGACGATTGATCTGTCCGTAGATTATACTGTTCTGATTGATAACAGAGGTTACGACAGAATAATGCTCATACACCTCGCTGATATGTCCAGCAAGGCCATAGGAAGACAGAATGGGCATATACTGCTGCATACCGTCGGCAGAACCCTTATCCAGGATAAAGGTCTCATACCAGTTATTGGGAGAGAGACCAACGATCTGGGCAGCCGTTTTGGGATAATCTCTGTAATAGGTATCCATCTGATACAGCTCTTCCAACTCCGTTGTACGACGAGTCTGATTCTGAAGGATACGGTTTTCCTCTTTTAAGGCTTCGATCTGATCCTTCAGTCGATTATTCTCATCGACGACCTGCTGCAGAGTCTTCAGATTATCCGTATGATCGATGATCCATTGTTCTACGGATACAAATACGCTGCGAATAGGAGACACGGTGGAAAGTGCTGCATCCTTTACTCCACGGGAGCGGAAGGCAAGAATTCCGGTGATCAGTAATAAAAGAGCGCAAAAAGCCACCCCGATCCAGAACCTGATACCGGAGGGAATTCTTTCAAACGACCTTTTATCTGATCTTTTCATAGGAAACCTCTAACTTAATAAAACTCTTTGATACTGGTAAGGACACTACGATAAGTGTCCATATTCTCAATAATGGCAGCTGTACCATTGACGACAGAACCTAAAGGATCATCTGCGATGATCACTCGAAGTCCTGTGGTCTTTTCGATCAATGTATCCAGACCTTTCAGCAGCGCTCCGCCGCCGGTAAGGACGATGCCTGCATTATAGATATCTGCGGAGAGATCCGGAGGGATCTTTTCAAGGACTTCCACGATACCTTCGATAATAGCCATAATGGGCGGATACATAGCTTCTGCCGTATGGAAATTCGTGAGTTCCATGGTCTTGGGAAGACCGGACATGATGTCTCTTCCCTTAACGATCATCTTATCCTCATAGGTATCATCATCCACATAAGCGGTACCGATAGTCATTTTGATATGTTCAGCACTTTGAACACCGATGGATAGATCGTTGATACGACGGACATAAGAGACGATAGATTCATCAATAGCATCACCGGCAACACGGATAGATCTGGACTGTACGATACCTCCCAGAGAGATAACAGCGATCTCTGTCGTTCCTCCGCCGATATCCACCACCATGGATCCCATAGGTTCCATAACAGGAAGACCGGCACCGATAGCGGCTGCCATGGGTTCTTCAGCCAGGTAGATCTCACGATCGTTCACTCCGGATTGCATGGCAACATCCAGAAGAGCTCTCTTCTCAACATCCGTGATCCCGTAAGGGGCACAGATGATCAGACCGGGTCTGGAAAAGAAACTGGGACGAGAGACCTTGCGGATAAAATACTGTACCATAGCTTTGGTATGGGTATAATCTGCGATAACTCCATCCTTGACCGGGCGATCTGCCTGGATAAATCCGGGAGTTCTACCCAGCATCTGCTTGGCTTCTTCACCAACGGCTACGATCTCATCCGTCTCCTGATTGATAGCGACCACAGAGGGCTCATTCAGAACGATACCTTCTCCCTGCATATATACAAGGGTGTTGGCTGTTCCAAGATCGATTCCGAGCGCTTTTTTCATACGTAAACTTTCCTTATCGTTTCATCTTTATCCCCAGGCAAAGAAACAGATATCACCTCATCTATCAGAAATTATCAGCACTCATGAGGATAGATCTTTCCTTCCAGCCAGTAGGAATAAAAATTGTTTTTTCCCACAATAATGTGATCAAGGAGCGGCATATGCATGACATCTCCCTGATGCATCAATGAGTCCGTCAATCTATCATCGGAAGCGGATGGCTTGGATGATCCGCTGGGATGATTATGGACAACCACAAAGCCATAAGCGCCCTTTTCTTCTCCTTCCAGAAAGATCTCTCTTTCATTCAGGGTCGAATAAGTAAGGGTGCCTTTTGATAGCTCTCTTTGGCTGATCAGACCCATCTTTGAATTAAAAAGCAGCAGCCAGATATGCTCCTCCCGTAAACTCAGCGCCAGATCCATATAGGTGCTGGCAATGGTCTCGGAGTCGATGATCTCCACCTTGGCAAGGGATGCTTTGGTATAGATCCTTCTGGCAATCTCTGAAACTGCTTTGATCTCAATTGCTTTGACCCTGCCTATGCCTCTGAATCTCTTCAGTCTGCCGGCAGAGGACTGGAACAAAGACAGCAGCGGATCCTTGACAGAATCCTCGTTTTCGAACTCTGCCAGGATACGCTGCGCCATTTCTAGTGCACGCTCTCCTTCTGAACCATTTCGAAATAAAATGGCAAGAAGCTGAGCATCTGTCAATGATTCGGCTCCCTTCTCTTCCAACAGCTCATATGGCTTCTCGCTAAGAGGGAGTTCTTTCATTGTCATAGAATGTTTCACTTATTAGATCCCTTTCTATCAGGGATCTCCGTGCAGTTATTCCTAAAAAAGATTACATCTTTCTATGGATAAATATGGCGATGCACATGCCGATGATGGAGGCAATGTTCATCGAGATCTGTACTCCAAAGGTAATCTGCAACACGCTGAGATTCAATGTAACTGCAGGAATACCAAATGTCTTACCATAGGAAAGCCAGTAGAAAAAGTCATACTGTCCTAACAGCTCTCCGATAAAACCACCTACAACGATTCCTGCCAGCAAAAACAGGATCAACGTCCAGGTGCTTTTTCCTTTTAATGTCATACTTCTCCTTTTCAGAGCTCATTTTCTGTTGAAGAAATCTGAGCGATACCATTTTGAACAATGATCGCGCGAACAGGACACTTCATAGTACATGTGCCGCATCCGGTACAGATCGTATGATCCACAACAGGCAGATTATTCACCATAGTAATTGCTTTTTCAGGACAGTTTCTGGCACAGAGAGTACATCCGATACATCCTACTTTGCAATTATTCTTGACTTCAGGTCCGCGCAGTGGATTAGCACAATTAACGGCCACCTTAGCATCAGCAGGTACCAAGGCAATGACCTTCTTGGGACATGCCTTGACACAGGCGCCACAACCAACGCACTTATCCTTGTCTACCTTGGCAATACCGTTTTCCGTACTCATGGCACCAAAAGGACAAGCTGCAGCACAATCGCCAAGTCCAAGACATCCGTAACGGCACTCTTTAATGCTTCCACCGGGAATGGTAGAGGCTTCAAGACAGCTCTTGATGCCGGAATACTTGAACCTTTTTTCTGCTTTATCGTTGGAACCTGCACAGCGGATCATAGCGACCATCTTTTCGGACGCCTCTGCTTCGGTACCCATGATGGCAGCCATGTCATCCGATACTTTCTGTCCACCGGGGACACAAAGACCAACCTTGGCTTCCCCTTTGGCAACCGCTGCTGCATAACCGCTGCATCCGGGATATCCGCAGGCTCCGCAGTTTGCACCGGGAAGACATTCCTGCAATTTCACTTCCTTCTCGTCTACTTTAACAGCAAACTTCTTGGAAGCAAACCAGAGCAGAAAACCAAATAAACCTCCCAAAACTCCAAGGACAAGAAGAGGCATCAGGATCTTGATAATTTCCATAACATACCCTCCTTATACCAATCCCTGGAAACCGAGAAATGCGATCGCCATGATACCGGCAGCGATCAGAGCGATGGGATATCCTCTTAACGCAGCAGGAATGCGACGCTCATCGATACGTTCACGGACACCGGCAAAAAGCACGATACCCAAAGTGAAACCGATTCCACCGGCAAAACCGGAAAGAACACTGATGCCCAGATCATATCCGCTCTGCATATTGAGAACAGCAACACCGAGCACAGCACAGTTCGTGGTGATCAAAGGAAGATAAACACCGAGAGCACTATAGAGCTCAGGAGATACTTTACGGATGACCATCTCAACAAACTGTACCAGAGATGCGATCACAAGGATAAATGCAATCGTGTACAGATACTGGATATCCAGAGGTGTCAGGATATAACGGTATACCAGATAAGCACAGGCAGAGGCAATGGTCATAACAAATGTAACCGCCATTCCCATGCCAACAGCAGAATCGATCTTCTTTGAAACGCCAAGGAACGGGCAGATACCCATGAACTTGGACATAACAAAGTTATTGACAAAAATCTGTCCGATCAGGACTGTAAGAAATAATGGCATTACTTACCCTCCTTTTCAGCATTTCTATTTTTGATCCCATTAAAGATCGCCATCAGGATACCCAGAGCAAAGAATCCACCGGGAGCCATGAGCATAATGGTCATGGTGGGGAAACTGCCGGGAAGAAGCTGGATTCCAAAAATACTTCCGCTTCCCAGGATCTCTCTTACACTTCCCAGGATCGTCAGTGCAATGGTAAATCCAAGTCCCATACCGATACCATCCATGGCAGAATCCCATACGGAATTCTTAGAGGCATAGGCCTCAGCTCTACCAAGGATGATACAGTTTACAACGATCAAGGGGATAAACAGGCCGAGCTGCTGATACAGCGTATCATAGAACAGAGCCTGAAGAAGCATATCGATGATCGTAACAAGAGTTGCGATGATAACGATAAATGCAGGGATACGAACCTTGGAAGGGATCACATTTCTAAGAAGTGAGATCAGCACATTCGAACCGACAAGGACTGCCAGGACCGAAAGACCCATTCCAATACCATTGATGGCAGATGTAGTTACTGCCAAGGTGGGACACATACCAAGAACCTGTACAAAGGTAGGGTTCTCAAGAAGGATACCTTGAGATAAGTGCTTTTTCAGACTAGCCATCAGTTACCCTCCTTCAGATATTCCTGATAGTACTTACAGGCACGGTTTACCGCATTGACAACCCCTCGAGAGGTCTTCGTCGCACCGGTAATGGCATCGATCTCATTCAATGAAGACGCACCCGTACTGGAAGCAACAAATACATTCTCAGAAGATCTGGAGTCAAACTGAGTGTAGAAGCTCTCCTCTGTTGCTCTGGCACCCAGACCGGGTGTCTCGCTATGACTGACAACGCGCATTCCGGTGATATTTCCATTGTTATCAATGCCAACGACCAGTGCCAGTTCATCACCGGCATAGCCCTTTCCAAGAACACGGATAGCAAATCCATCGCTGCACTGATAGACTTCTGCAATGTCTGCATACTCTTCTGCACTTACTTCACGGATCTCCCAGTTAGTAGCTTCGGGGAAAACAGCTTCGTAGGCAGCCTGATTAACAGATTCCTTTTTAGCCGCAATAGGATTCTTTGTCAGCTGATTGGCAATACCAAGGAGCAGTCCGGCTGCGGCACAGATCACAAGAAGAATCAAGGCTACATAGGCAGCACCTTCCTTGTTTATCTGTTTTTTATTCGCAACAGCACTCATTATTTAGCCTCCTTTCTAACGAAAAGACGCTTTTTCGGTTCACCGAATCCACGGGGAACAGTGAAGCGATCGATCAGCGGTACACAAAGATTCATCAGCAGGATACTGAAAGAAACACCTTCAGGGTATCCGCCATAAAAACGGATCAAGGTGGTGATCAGACCACAGCCGATACCAAAGATCCACTTTCCTGCCTTATGCATGGGGGAAGTGGTATAGTCTGTTGCCATAAAGAAAGCTCCCAGGAACAGACCTCCTGTGAGGATCTCATAAAGACCGTTTCCTCCAAAGCACAGGGAAAGGATAAATACTGTACCGATAAAAGCAACAGGGATACGATAATCGATGACTTTACGGACAAGCAGATATAAACCGCCAAGGAGAAGCAGGATCTTGGAAGTCTCACCAATACTGCCGGGAATAACACCAAGGAAACAGCTCATATAACTGGGAACTTCCTTGATCAGACCTTCACCAAGAAGAGCCAAAGGTGTTGCCACCGTAACGCCATCTACCTTGAAAGTAGCCATAGATCCGGCAAAGGAGACAAGCAAAAAGCATCGTCCAACCAGAGCAGGATTGGCAAAGTTCTTACCGATACCACCGAAGAACTGCTTGACCAGGATGATCGCAACAACGCTGCCAAGAGCAGGCATCCAAAGAGGAACACTGACAGGCAGATTAAATGCCAGCAGCATACCGGTGACGGCCGCACTGCAGTCGATGATCGTTACTTTCTGATGGGTCAGTTTCTGCCAGATAAACTCGGAGAGGACAGCGGAAACCATGGCGATCACAGTGATCGCAAACGCTCTCCATCCGAAATAGACAGAAGCAAAGATCAGAACAGGGGTTAGTGCAAAGAGTACGTCTCTCATGACGGAAGAGGTCGTATTCCTTGAAAAATCATGGGGAGACGATGATCCGTAAAGCGTATATTTCATGCTCATGCTTTCTTCGCTGCCTCCTCTGCTCTTTTTCTAGCTCGTTCTTCATTGACCATTTTCTTACCGGAACGACAGGTCTGAGTAAGTCTGCGTTTTGCAGGACATGCAAACTGACAAGCACCACATTCGATACAGTTCATACCGTGAGATGCCTCAAAGCCCTTGAAATCACGATCTAATACCAGACGGTTCAGATCTGTGGGAACAAGGCGCATGGGACAGACTTCCACACACTTACCGCAGCGGATACATTCACTCTCTTCCGGTGTAAAGGCGTAATCCTTTGAAAGTACAAGGATACAGGAAGAGGTCTTAACAATAGGCACATCCAATGAACTCAGTGTGGGTCCCATCATAGGGCCTCCGGCAATGATCTTAGCCGGTTCCTTGATCAGATCTCCGGTCTGAGCCAGAAGTTCTCTCATGGATGTACCAATACGTACACGATAATTTCTGGGACTGGCGATGCAATCACCGGTCACGGTAACGATACGACGCTGCAAAGGACGTCCCTGTGTGATCGCACGGGAAACAGCTACAGCGGTATCGATATTCATAACAACACAGCCTGCATCAGCAGGAAGCTTTCCGGAGGGAACTTCCCTGCGCGTTGCAGCATAGATCAGTTGTTTCTCACTTCCCTGAGGATATTTGGTCTTGATGGGGACCACACGGATATTTTCTTCTTCCTGTGTGTATTCCTGCATCATTTTAATAGCTTTCGGTTTGTTATTTTCAATACAGATCAGACCAACTGCATTATCAAACAGAGACAGAGCGATCTTGAGTCCGTTCACCACACGCCACGGATCTTCCAGCATGACTCGATAGTCAGAAGTCAGATAAGGCTCACATTCTGCTCCGTTGATCAGAACATAGTCGATCTTTTTACCGGGACCTGGATTCAGTTTGATGTGCGTAGGGAATCCTGCTCCACCCATACCGACAATACCGGCATATTTGATACGCTCCAGTATCTCTTCACGGCTGATCTCTTTATAACTGCAAGGATTAAAAGGTTTATCGGCCGTCTCGTATTGATGATCATTTTCTACAATGACACTCATCACCATATTCCCGTTAGGATGAAGCATAGGCTTGACATCTTTAACGATACCGGAAACACTGGAGAAGATCTGGACACCCAGACCTGTAGGCTCACCGATCACCTGATCTCTCAGTACTCTGTCACCCTTCTTGACAATGGGCTTGCAGGGGGCTCCCAGATGCTGCACCATAGGAAATACCATGTTTTCCTGAGGGTCCATAAAATCAGCGATAGGAAGGTCCTGTGTCAGTTCCTTTCCACCGTAAGGATGAACTCCTCCCGGGAATGAAGGTGCCATTTTCAGTTTGATATTTTCGATCAGATCCTGAAATAAACCATGATTAAATTTATCCTGCATTCTCGTAACCTTTCGAATAATACGCAAAGAGCGGTGTCATGAAGACACCGCCTTTGTATTTTTAATATACTTAATTATGCCAGAAGGCAGCTCTGGAATCTCTCAGGAACATCTTCCTTATCACATGCCATACTGATGATAAAGTGGATGTTGTACTTCTCAGCAACCTCATGAACGCGATCAAGCAGTGCACCCATCTCATCGGTATCGATCTTTGCATTCTTCAGAAGACCATCGATGAATACAGTATTAATATCGTAATCCTGAGAAAGGATACCACATACAAATCCAAAGAACTCGCCGCTGGTGTGAAGAGGATACTCAGTAGTCTGGATCAGACGGATAGAGTAATCAAGACGGAAGATCTGGCTCTCATCTGCATCAACATAAACAGTGTGTCCAGTAGTGGTCTTTGCAAGAGCATTTGCCATATCAATAAGCTGCTTAGTCTTACCAGCACCCTGGCGTCCGGCGATAAGTTGAATCATAGGAAACTACCTCCAATTTTTTTGACACTATTCCTCGAATGAGGGATCCTCTTTTGTGAGGCATTCTCACTTGAGGAATATGATTCATTATAGCATCCGACGATGCTATTTTCAAACACTTTTGTAAAAAAGCAAAAATCTGTTTACAAATGGTAAAACACACTTCTGACAGTTCAAAACTTCCTTTGTGTCAGGATCTCAGTAATTCACTGGCCAACGAAGAAACATCAGGACGTGTTTCGATCCTCTTTCCTTCCATGTATTCTAAGATTCCTTCTGTTCCACAAAATTCCACGGCAGCCGCCATAAGTTTCTGCCTGAAACTCTCTTCTCTCCCATTGTATTTACCGTCTCCAACAATAGGATATCCCTCATGGGAAAGCTGTGCTCTGATCTGATGACTCTTTCCTGTCAGAAGCTGGATCTCCAGAAGGCTTTGCTTCTTTGCTCCCTTTGACTGATCTTCTTTGACCAATCGAACGATCAGTTCGCACTTCTCCCAGCCGTTTTTGATCAGTTCTTCATCAAAAGGTCTGATCTGAGCCTTATTCATTGTTTTATCTTTAGTGTATGCATGGATCAGATGCTGAGGCTCTTTCCACTTTTCAGGAACCCCTTCCACTAAAGCATAATAGAATTTCTTCATGCTATGCACACGGATCATTTCGGAGAGGACCTGGGAAGCGGCTAAAGTCTTTGCCATGATCATGACACCTTCCGTGTTTCGATCCAGTCGGTGGACAAAAGAAGGTGTATAAGTCGATGCAAATACCATACCCTTATCCGCAAGATAGGCCCTGGCCATCTCTGTCAGAGAGATATCACCGGGTTTACTCTTCTGAGAAAGGACTCCCACCGGTTTATGCATGATGAGAAGCTGCTCATCTTCATACAGGATCGGTATGTTAGAATACTCGATCTTCTTTTCTTTAACGCTCTGCGTATTGCCTTTCAATGGACTATTTTTCTGACTGTATCCAAAGTCCTTAAGCTGTTCATCTGTCAGATAGAGTTCCAGGGAATCCCCGTTGTTAAGAACACCCGAGAGATCCTTGGGCTTTTTTCGATTGATCTTGATCCGATTACTTCGAAGAGCCTTAAAGAAAAAACTCTGAGGAGCTTTGGGGAGGATCTTTTGCAGATAACGACCAAGCTTTCTGCCTGCATCGCCTTCTGCTATGGTGATCTGTATCATCCTTTACCTCCTTAAAACAGTTTTCTTATCTTTCGACGGATCCTCTGGATCGCATTATCGGCAGCCTTATCTCCCATTTCCAGTTCTTTGGCAATGGCATGATAATCCATTCCGGAAAGGTACAGTTCCAATACTTTGTTTTCCATAGAAGAAAGACAATCCTTGATCCTTTGAACAAGTGCGGCTTCCTCTTCTACTTCCACCGCACGTTCTTCCGGGCTTTTACCTGAAGGATCGGGCAAAAGCTCCATCATGGTATGCTCTTCACCCTCCTCGTCGCTGACCGATCGATCTAAAGAGATCGCCTGATTTAGTGGCTGCTGTTTTTCTCTCAGGGAAGCTCTGAGTGCGCTGGTCAACTGTCTGGAAATGCACATGCCGGCGAACCCGCGAAAAGTACCGATCTCCGTATTAAAAGCCTGGATGGCTTTATACAGACCGATCATGCCTTCCTGTAAGAGATCTTCCTGGTCCGAGCCGATCAGATAATAGGTTCTCGCCTGGCGTCTTACTTCCCCTTTATATCGCTCCATTAAAAGATTCACTGCTTCATCGGTATAAACCTTTTCAGGAGCATGAATATACTGCAGTAACTCTTCGTCACTGCAGCATTGTAAGATGGGTTCTCTATCCATTAACTATTCCTCTGATGAGCTGCTTCGTACATCAATATGCCGGCTGCAACCGAAGCATTTAATGAAGTCACATTGCCCTTCATGGGAAGGCTGACAACAAAGTCACAGCGTTCCTTGACCAGATGGGTAATACCCTCATGTTCACCGCCGATGACCAATGCCAGAGGTCCCTTCAGATTTGTCTTGTATACATCCTGTCCATCCATGTCGGCACAGGCTGTCCAGATCCCTTTTTTCTTAAGCTCATCTACCAGCTTGGCCACAGAAGAAACCTTGGCGATAGGCATATATTCCAGAGCACCGGCAGCGGTCTTGGCCACAGCATCAGAAAGTCCCACGGCGTGATGACGGGAAATGATGACTCCATGGACTCCGGCACACTCTGCGGTACGGATAATGGCGCCCAGGTTATGGGGATCCTGGATACTCTCACAGATCAGAAGGAAAGGTGCTTCCCCCTTTTCTTCTGCCTTCTTCAGGATATCATCCACCTCGACATAATCCACAGCCGCACAGGCTGCAACGACACCCTGATGATTGCCGCCTCCAGCCATTTCAGAAAGCTTTTCTCTGTCACATTCCGTAACAGTGATTCGCGCTTTTTTCGCCTGGTTGATAATGGAGCCGAGAGATCCGGTATAAGGAGGACGATCCACATACAGTTTTTCGATGGTACGACCGGCCTTCAGTGCTTCAAGCACCGCATTTCTTCCGTAGATAACAGACTCACTCATGTGTCTTCTCCTTTTCCGCTTTCAGATACTCTGTTCCTTTTCTCATCAATTCGATCATTCTCTCGTCCTTCTCTGTCAGGAAAAGATAGCCAAGTAATGCCTCAAAACCGGTTGCCCATTTATAATCCACCGGGGACTGATTCTTGGGGATCGTGCCGGAATGCTGATTCCTTCCATGACGAAAGACATCTTTTTCTTCTTCGCTCAGGTCATCCAAGAGATACTTCATCATCTTTGCCTGAGAAGCAGCATTGACTATACCGGTTGCCGCTTTATGCATCTCTTTGGGATGCAGGCTGGTACCGATGACCAATTGAGAACGGACATAAAGATCCAGTACCGTATCTCCAATATAGGCAAGAGCCAGAGGACGGATCTGGTCTATTGTCTTAGCCTGTTCCTTCAGGTCGTTACGAATAGTTTCTAATAATAGATTCAACGCTTTTGTTTCAGCCTGCGCATCGTTGCCCAGGAGGCATGGATGCGGAAGCCGGCTCCTTCATAGATATTTCTGGCAAAATTTGATTCACCGGTAAAGAACGAAAAATAGATCGCTCCGGCTTTTTTCAGTTCATTACACATGGTGTGGAACAGCAAGGTTGCCGCTCCGCAGCCTCTGCAGGCTGAATGCACAGCAACGCCCAGTACCCACGCTCTTCCGGTAGGTTCTACAACGATAGGACCTGCAAATCCGGACATGACACCATGATCATTTAAGATGGGGAAAGGTCTGGGACCACCTTCTCTATGGATTTCAGCAGGGATCTGCCAGCTCCAAAGATCATTATCCAGATCTTTCATCAATTCATCCAATCCTGTGTGCTTATTCGCATCATAGAATTCGATAGTATAACCTGCTTTAGCGACTCTTTCTTCGTAGGGACGCAGTTTAGCGTCATTCCAGACAAACTGATCCAGACGCTGATAATAAGAGTTCTGATGATCGATATCTCTGAAACCATTATTCTTAAAGAACAGATGGGCCGGAGAACCTAAGAGAACGCCTTGTGCATTGTTATGATAATGTCCTTCGGTTTCAGGAACAATCCATCGGATCATGGTGGGATTATAATAGGAGATCTCCATCTCGACCGCAGGGAGTCCTTTGGACTTAGCATCTTCATCCATCAAAGTATTCAGCTGATCGATCAGCTCTGTACCGATACGTTTTCTTCTGATGTCAGGTGAAACCTGGATCATCGTCAGAAAATAGCGCTTGATACCACCATCGAAATGGCCGATCACAAAGGCTTTCCTGTCTGCAGCATAGAAGGCAAACACCTGATCTCCCTCTTTGACAGGTGTCAGAAAGAGCTTATCAAATTCATCTTTGGAAAGGCAGCAATAATACTGTTCCTTTCTCTCAGTCGCTGCATTGAAGAGTTCTACAGCCTCAAGAGAATTCTCCTGAGTCAACATTTCGCAGTTCATAGATTTCCTTTCTTGACATTCCCTGTCTGGTGGTATTAAATAACATGAAGTATAATCCAATTTATTAGGGAGGTCAACGATATGCTTCGTGACATAATGAATAAAAATCAAAAGCTGGTCATCGGCTTAATGAGCGGAACCAGTGGTGATGGTGTCGATGCAGTCCTTGTCGAGATCACAGGTCATGGCATAGAGACCAAAGTCAAACAGTTGGCTTTTGTATCCCCTGCGTATACGAAAGAAGTCAGAGATCGCATCCTTCAGGTAGCAGGCGGCGATTTCGGCGGTGCCAAAGAACTCTGTTTAATGAATGTTTATCTGTCTGAGATGTTTGCGGATGCATGCATCGAACTTTGCGAAAAAGCCGGTGTCAAGACATCCGATATCGATCTGATCGGTACCCATGGACAGACAGTATACCATATTCCTATCGCTGAATCCTATCTTGGAAGAGATATCCGTGCTACGCTGCAGATCGGTGAAGCTTCTACTCTGGTAGAAAGGATCGGAGCCATCACTGTTTCCGATTTCCGTGTCCGCGATCTGGCTGCCGGTGGTCTGGGTGCTCCCCTTGTTCCTTATACCGAGTATATCCTCTATTCTGATCCTGAAAGAAACATGGGCCTTCAGAACATCGGAGGTATCGGAAATATCACTGTAATCCCCAAGAAAGCCAAGTTAGAGGAACTGACTGCCTTTGATACCGGTCCCGGCAACATGGTCATGGACAATGTGATCTATCGTCTCACCAATGGCGCTATGAGCTACGATGCAGGCGGAAAGATGGCCGCTAAGGGTACTCCTAGTGAGATCCTTCTTGCGGAACTGATGCAGGATCCGTATCTTCAGGCAACACCTCCTAAAACCACCGGACGTGAGTATTACGGTAACGCTTACGTAGACCGTATCATGCAGCGCGCTAAGGAACTGAACCTTTCCGGTGAAGATACCCTTTCTACCGTTACCATGTTTACAGCTCGCAGTATTGCTCATTCTGCTAAGAATCTTTGCCCTGTGACTCCTGAAAGACTGGTAGTCGGAGGCGGCGGATCATTGAATCCTACCTTGATGAGCTATATCCAGAAAGAACTTCCCTCTGTGGAGGTTATGACTAACGAAGATCTGGGCTTCGATTCCAGTGCTAAGGAAGCGGTTGCCTTTGCTCTTCTTGCCAATGAATGCATTCACAGTACTTGTAACAACGCGATCGCTGCTACCGGTGCTTCTCATCCTGTCGTTATGGGAAAGATCTCCCAGTGAGGTAAAGAACTATGAGTTATCGTGTTGAAGAACTGTTTGACTTAGGATTGGATCAGAAGATCTACTCTGCAGGCTCTATCGTCATCGGAAGAGGCGATGATGTCCTCTTTGCAAAAGCTGGCGGAACCGTTTCCTATGAACCGGATGCAGCTAAAGTAACCCTGGATACCAAGTTTGATATGGCCAGCTGTTCCAAGATCCTTGGAACTACCTTTGTAGCATTTCATATGATCGAAAATGGCATGCTCTGTCTGGCTGATACCTTAGGAGAATTGCTGGACAATGTTCCCGAGGACAAAAAACGTATCACGATCAAGGATCTTATGACACACACCTCCGGTATTCCAGCCGAGATCTGGCTTTACAGAAAGACCCAGTCTCCTGATGAAGCTCTGGATTGTATCCTGAATACACCTCTGGCTTATCCCACCGGTACCGGTGTCTCCTACAGCTGCATGGGATTCATTACTCTGGCAAAGATCATGGAAAAGATCTCTGGTAAGAATCTGTTTGAGATGGCTAAGGAATGGACCTTTGATCCTCTTGGAATGAAGAATACCGAGTACAGAGGAACCGATCCCTCCAAACCGGATCTTACCATTGCTTACACCGAAGAAAAGACCAACTTCTATGATGGTGTTCCCGGAATCGTTCATGATGAGAATGCCCGTTATCTTGGTGGAATCTCCGGTAATGCAGGACTCTTCTCCACCGGTAATGATGTGGCTAAGTTCTGTGCTATGATCGCCAGAAAAGGCGAACCCATCATTTCTGAGAGAATGATGCAGATCGCTACCAGAAACTACACTCCCGGTATGGATGAAAACCGTGGACTTGGTTTCCAGCTCAGTGGTCCTGCCTTCACCTTCTTCGGAGATCTCTTTGGTGACACCGGCATCGGACATACCGGCTATACCGGCACTTCCATTGCAGTGGATCCTGAAACCGGACTGTATGTGGCATATCTCACCAATCGTGTCTATCCTACCCGTAATGAAGGAAGATTGACCCGTCTGAGACACCAGATCCACAATGCTGCCATGACAGAGTTTGGCCAGTAAGCCAATATAATATCTATTAAGAAACAGGCATTCCATTAGCCTCTGCAACTACCATGTTGCTTCGACTAATAGAATGCCTGTTTCTTTTATCTATTCATTCGTCTTTCGGTGTCGCAAAAATGATCTGCCGATCATATTATTGACAGATGATCTTACTTTTTCTCTCCTGCATGTTTGCGAGAAAGGAAGACCGGAATACCATCTTCCATGGGAGGATAGATCTCACCTGCGATCAGCGGTTTAGCATATGTCAGGAATTCATCGGAAATATCGGTTCCCTTTTTGATGATCCACTCTGCAGGGAAGAATTTCGTAGCATTACTGATATCACCGATCGTCATGGGAACATAATCGATGGTATAAGGAGCATTGGAGGTTCGTTTCATGGTGATCATGCAGGCAGTCATGCCATCCAGAGCAGCCTGCACGGCCTTACGTCCGCATTCAGCAGCCTCATCGACATCCGTTTTAGAGAGGTTCATAGCACCGCTTCTCTGAGTAATATTGAGTTCAACAGAACGGACTTTGACACCAAGACGCTTTTTGATGATCTGTTCAAGAGCCTTGCCACAGCCGGAAAGTTGCTTATTACCAAATACATCACTGGATACCAGTGATTCGCTCTCACAGATCAATCTACCTTCTGTATCATGGATACCCTCAGAAACACAGATGACAACGGCATGTCGATCCTGAAGACCGATCTGGACTCTTTCCAGCATATCCTCGACATTGAAATTAACCTCAGGCAGATAGACTAACAACGGATTATCTTCTTTGTACTTACGTGCCAGCACAGAAGCAGCCGTCAGCCATCCTGCGTTACGCCCCATGATCTCGATGATCAGAACAGAATCCTGTTTGTAGGTTTCTGTATCCAGTGTCATCTGACGGACCTGCGCAGCCACAAACTTGGCAGCGCTGCCATAACCGGGTGTGTGATCGGTAGATAAGAGGTCATCATCGATGGTCTTGGGAATACCGACAAAACGGATATCGGAACCAATACTCTCAGCATAGGTAGACAAACGATCTACGGTATCCATAGAATCATTACCACCATTGTAAAGGAAGTATCCAATGTTGTTCTCTTCCAGTGCTTTAAAGATCTGAGGATATACCGGATCGGACATGTCCATAGGCAGTTTGAAACGGCAGGATCCCAGATACATAGAAGGAGTTACCTGCAGAAGAGCCAGTTCCTCGTCACTCAGTTCTCCCAGGTCCATAATGGTTCCATCCAGAAATCCTTTGATACCATTGAGCATACCATATACTTTATCGATCTTATCACTCTTCTTTGCCTCTGTAATGGCTCCGTAAAGAGAACTGTTGATGACCGCAGTCGGTCCACCGGATTGTCCGATGATCAGATTTTTCTTGACGCTTGCAGTTTCCATGAAGGGATCCTCCTCTTTCCTCAAGGGTAAAAGTCCTTGACATTAGTAGTGGAATCGAATAAAATAACAAGGCTGTTGAACAGCAGATGCTTCCGTGGCTCAGTAGGTAGAGCAACGCACTCGTAATGCGTAGGTCGCCGGTTCGAATCCGGCCGGGAGCTTTTAGGTCCAAACCAGTTGGTTTGGACTTTTTCATTTTACCTTATCCATCTACAAAAGAAAATACTAATTCAAAACAAATCGTTGATTGCTTACCTCATCTAGGTAATCCCGGGATTTCACAGATTATAAAAAACCTCCTGCAAGTCAGATGACCCACAGGAGGTTTTTATCATGTGTTATTTGTTTTCAGTTACGGATGGTTTCGCTATTAACAGGAGTTTCTTTAGCAGCTTCCAGTGCTTTAGCCTTTGCAAGTTTGGCAGCTTCTTCTGCAGCGATGGCAGCCTTTGCTGCTTCTTCTGCTTTACGCTTCTCTTCCGCCTTCTTCTTTCGATCAGCTACGATCTCATCGGAAAGACGTCCGTAAAGCTCCGTATACTCATTGATAATGTTGGCAAGCCAATCATTGATGCATCCTGATTCGATCCTCCACTGCCAGTTTCCACCAACGGTAGAAGGAATATTGATTCTGGCTTCTTTACCAAGACCGATCACATCCTGCATACAGATGATACAGGTATCAGCAACTGACATCATTGCCATACGGATCATTGTCCAGTTGAAGGGCTCTGCATCCGTTGCGTGAAGGAATGCTTTCGCATGCTTGACTTCCTTAGCGGAGGCGGTCTCGGTCCATCCCATAATAGTATCGTTGTCATGGGTACCGGTATAGGCAACACAATTCTTAGGATAGTTCATGGGAAGATATTCATTGGCAGCCTCTCCGCCGAAAGCAAACTGCATAACCTTCATTCCGGGGAATCCACTCTCACGAAGCATTGCATATACTTCCTCTGTCAGATAGCCAAGATCCTCTGCAATGATAGGCAGTCCTTTTCCGAACTTCTTTTCCAGTTCACGGAACAGACTGATTCCGGGGCCCTTGACCCAGCATCCATTCTTAGCAGTCTTATCACCAAAAGGAATGGTATAGTATGCTTCAAATCCACGGAAATGATCGATACGGATCACATCGTAGAGCTTCATAGCACTTCCGACACGCAGCTTCCACCAATGGAAGGGATCTTCTTCTTTCGCCATAACATCCCAGCGATACAGAGGATTACCCCAAAGCTGACCATCTTCAGAGAAAGCATCCGGAGGACATCCGGCAACCTTTACAGGCTGCAGATCAGCATCAAGGTAGAACTGAGAAGGATCTGACCACACATCGGCGCTATCCATTGCCACATAGATCGGAATATCTCCAAAGATCTTAATATGCTTTTTATTTGCATAGGCCTTCAGATCCATCCACTGCTGGAAGAACTTAAACTGTACGAAACGATACAGATCCATGCGCGTAGCATTCTCTTCATGGATCTTATTAAGAGCCTTCTCGTCACGGAAGCGATATTCATCCTCCCATTCTGTCCAGCTATGATCCTGATGAAGATTCTTGAGTGCCATAAACAGGACATAATCATCCAACCAGAAAGCATTCTCTTTGACAAAGCTCTCATATGCCTCATCAGGCTTAAAGCGAGCAAACGCCTCCTCCAGCATCAAAAGACGATTATTATACAGTTTACCATAGTCGATAGAAAAAGGATCACCACCAAAATCGTAGGCATCGACCTCTTCCTGTGTCAGGAGTCCCTCTTTGATCAGAAGATCAGGACTGATAAAGTAAGGATTGCCTGCAAAGGTAGAGAATGACTGATAAGGAGAATCACCATAATTGGTAGGATTCAGGGGAAGGATCTGCCAGTAGCTCTGGCCTGCAGTCTCCAGGAAATCGACAAAACGGTAGGCCTCAGGGCCCATATCGCCGATTCCATAGCCATTAGGCAGAGAAAAGACCGGCATCAGAATTCCGTTGGTTCTCATGAGTATTTACTCCTATCTATGAATTTAAGGTAGGTTGTGCAGTCAATTTAACGAATATGTACATATATGAAAAAAACGACCACAAGGGCCGTTTCTTTCAATATCAGATCTGATTAAGCCTTACCACGGCCAAGGTATTCGCCGGTACGGGTATCGATCTGGATCAGCTCATCGTTCTCGATGAACAGAGGAACCATAACCTGAGCACCGGTCTCAACGGTAGCGGGCTTCAGAGTGTTGGTAGCGGTATTTCCCTTAGCACCGGGCTCGGTGTAGGTAACAACCAGGTTAACAAAGTTGGGAGCTTCGATAGCGAAGATCTTGCCCTCGTGGGACATAACCTTACAAACTTCGTTCTCCTTAACGAACTTCATGGCATCACCGACCTGCTCCTCGGTCAGACCGACCTGCTCATAGGTCTCGGTATCCATGTAGTAGTACATATCTCCATCCTTGTAAAGATACTGCATATCCTTACGCTCGATAATAGCAGCCTCGAACTTCTCGGTAGGACGGAAGGAGTTCTCAACAACACCACCATCAATAACATTCTTCAGAGAAGTACGAACGAATGCAGCGCCTTTACCGGGCTTAACGTGCTGGAATTCAATAACCTGGTAGACACCACCATTGTACTTAAGAGTCATACCATTTCTGATATCACCGGCAAGAAAGAAATCAGCCATTTTTTATTCCTCCTGATTTAGGTAAACAGCACGCAGCTAAGGTGCTGACGTTTTTCCTGTACATTTTACAGGAATTGCATTGATTTTTCAACACTTTTTTTCGAAACAAGAAAGAAAGGATCGATACGGATCATTCAGACTCGTTAGAATCTTTTTTTCTAAAGGATTCCCGCATCTGTTCCATGGAAAGATACTTCTTCAGGCCTTTGGCCTTCAGTTTCATTCCTTCGATCAGTTTTCTCTCTAAGGGACGTTTGATCTTAGTGACAGCTTCATCTCTAACTAAAGAGATAGGCTGAACCAGAATACTGAATGCACCTTCGGCATTAGCAACCCAGACATCCGTAAAGATCTGATCACCGATAACAACACACTCTTTTCGTTTCAGTCCAGCCTTTCGTCTGGCTCTCCTGAACTTACCAAGAAATGGCTTTCCAGCCTTCCATATCCCTTTGATCTCTAATTGAGAGGTAATATGTCTGACTCTGGCTTCCTTACCATTTGAAAGGATCCATACATCGAATCCCATCTCCTTCAGAGTCTGGATCAATTCCTTTGCCTTATCGGAAACCTCCGTCTCGTCATAGGGAAGGATCGTGTTATCCACATCAAAAAACAGGGCTTTGAATCCCCATCTCTTCAGTGCAGCATAATCGATATCATAGATCGAAAATCGATACTGCCTTGGTCTTGAAAAAAATCGCATAAGACACTCCGTTTCTTTTCATCCTTGTCATTTATTATATCACATATCTTTGAAATTTCCTCTTCGACTTTCGAAACATTTTCGTAACAGGAGTTCATTCCTTTGTGACTTTATGCTGAATTTGGTGTAGAATTAAGAAAACACCAAATGAAAGGAGTTCCCTATGCTGATCCATAGATCTATAGAGATGTGTACTCTATCCGATTTTTCTGATCATCCTTCCCTGCAAGCTCCTTTCGCTATGCTATTTCTTTTTGATACAGACAAAACGCCAAAGAATGAGCAATATATCAAAGCGATCCATACCTTTGATCCGGGACTCGACAGTATTCCCGAATTATGTAAGGATCCTTTGGGGAAACCTTATCTGAAAGATTCTCCCTTACATATCTCTTTTACCGATTGCGAAAATCTCCGTATAGTCGGTATCTCCGCCCTTTCCATCGGTATCGATCTGGAAAAGGTACGCAGCATCCGTTGGGAAAGGATCCTGAAGCGTTTTATCCATCCCGATGAAACTGCTGCGATCCATAATGATAAAGACTTCTTTTCTCTTTGGACTGCCAAAGAAAGTTACGTTAAATATACCGGAAAAGGGATCACCGATGGCTATGGCTCTTTTTCCGTTTATTCCCTTCCGGAACATATTATGACAAGTGAGATGGAACCTGACTGGTTTTTGTCTGTATGTACGCCTCATGAATGTTGTATAAAGCTCATGGATATGCGCTGAAAAACGCTATATCTTGTACTATTTATGCTATGGCAGGTACTTATTTAAAGTTTTTAAATAACTCTTGAATTTGCTTTTTCGATATGCTATAGTATTTTCAGTTTTATATGGGTTAGTTTGTGCATTTTATATAATTTTTTATGAAATGTATCTACTGCCTGTCAAATCAATGGAGGTGCTCCAATTATGTACAATTTCCCTATCGGAGTTATTCTTGACTCTTTCCGTACGGATATTCCTACTGCTCTGAAGAAGGCTGCCGGTGTCGGTGCACAGGGTCTGCAGGTCTACGCTACTACCGGCGAGATGAGCCCTGAGGTGCTTGTTGGTGCTAAGAGAGCTGAATTCAAGAAGATGGTTGCTGACAATGGTCTGGCTATCTCCGCTCTTTGCGGTGATCTTGGAAAAGGTTTTGGTAACCCCAACCTGAATCCTGAGCTTGTCGAAAAGTCCAAGAGAATCCTGGATCTTGCTGTTGAGCTTGGAACCAATGTTGTTACTACCCATATCGGTGTTGTTCCCACCGATCCTCGTCATCCTCGTTATGCTATCATGCAGGATGCATGTGGTCAGCTGGCTGAGTACGCTGATTCTCTGAATGCTCATTTCGCAATCGAGACCGGTCCTGAGACCGCTATGACTCTTTGCCATTTCCTGGATGGACTGCACTCCACTGGTGTTGCTGTCAACCTTGACCCTGCAAACTTCATCATGGTTACCGGTGACGATCCCGTTCGTGCCGTATACACCCTGAAGAACTATATCGTTCATACTCATGCAAAAGATGGTCTGCAGTTCTACGCAGAAGATCCCATCGTCGTTTACTCCGGCCACAGCGCTGAGGACGTAATCGTTACCTCTGCTGCTTTCGAGGAAATGCCTCTTGGTAAGGGTGCTGTAGATTATCCTCGTTACCTGAAGGCTCTGGAAGACATCGGATACAAGGGCTATCTGACCATCGAGCGTGAAGTTGGTGACAATCCTGAAGCTGACATCAAGATGGCTGTCGACTTCCTGAAGAGCCACTATTAATCCGTTCTCAATTTTTACAAAGGAGATATAAACCAATGAGTGAGAAAATCAAAGTTGCTGTTGTTGGAACCGGTACTATTTCCAACATGCACATTCAGTCTTACAAGAAGAATCCTAACGTTGAGCTGTACGCTTTCTGTGATCTGGACGAAGCTAAGCTGAAGATGATGGGTGAAACCTACGGTGTTACCCGTCTTTACACTGACGAAGATCAGATGCTTGCTGAGCTTCCTGAGATCGATGCAGTTTCCATCTGTGTATGGAACTCTCAGCATAAGCCCTGTACTATGAAGGCTCTGAATGCTGGTAAGAACGTTCTTTGCGAGAAGCCCATGGCTCTGAATGCTGTTGAGGCTCGCGAGATGAAGGCTGTTGCTGACAAGATGGGTAAGCTGCTCATGATCGGTTTCGTTCGTCGTTACGGCAATGACACCGGTATCTTCATGGACTTCAAGAATTCCGGTTTCTTCGGCGACATCTACTGGGGCAAGGCTCAGTACATCCGTCGTAATGGTAATCCCGGCGGCTGGTTCGGTGAGAAGGAAAAGTCCGGTGGCGGTCCTCTGATCGACCTTGGTGTTCATGTCATCGACCTTACCCGTTACATGGTTGGCAATCCCAAGCCTGTTTCTGTTTACGGTGCAACCTTCCAGAAGCTGTTTGATCGCCGCAACCTGAAGACTCCTAAGGGATATGTCTCCTCTTCTCATACTGATCATGACATCTGCAACGTTGAAGACTGTGCAACTGCTATGATCCGTTACGACAACGGAACCGTTATCAATATCGAAGTTTCCTTCTCTCTGAATGTTGAGAAAGATTCCGGTCTGATCGAGCTGTTCGGAACCAAGGGTGGTGCTAAGATCGATCCCGAGCTGAAGCTGATCTCTGAGGCTAACGGCTACATGACCGATACTCATCTGAAGGCTCGTACCGCAATGGATATGGGTGTTATCTTCCAGAACGAGATCAACCACTTCGTTGATTGCATTATCAATGGTACCGAGTGCAAGTCTCCCGCTACCGATGGTATCGTTCTGATGCAGATCCTGGATGCAATCTTCGAGTCTGCTCGTACCGGCCACGAAGTTCTGATCAACGACTGATCTAATTAAACAAACCAAAGGCAGTCGAGTTTCTCGACTGCCTTTTCTTTAAACTACTCTATTCATAATCGGAGGATAATCTATTATGATGAAAATTGGTGTTAGCTCCTACAGCTACATGCAGGCTCTGCGCAATGGTTCCATGAACCTTATGGATACCATCAAGAATGCTGCTGAACTTGGTTTTGAAGGTTACGAAGTTGTTGATTTCGTATTCACTTCTCAGATTCCCGAGGGAAAGACCAAGGTTGAGTTCGCTAAGGAGATCAAGGCTGAGTGCGAAAAGTACGGCCTGACCATTACTAACTATACCTGTGGCGCTGACTTCCAGGCTACCGACCTCGACACCGAGATCGCTCGTCTGAAGGAGTGCGTTGACATTGCTGAGATCCTTGGTGCTTCCGGACTTCGTCATGACGTTGCTCATGGTCTGTCTGCTGAAGGCAAGTATGAGAGCTTTGAGTCCATTCTGCCCCGTCTGGTAAAGGGTATTACCGCTGTTACCGAGTACGCTGCTACCAAGGGAATCAAGACCATGTCTGAGAACCACGGTTTCTTTGCTCAGGATGCTCTTCGTGTTGAGCGTCTGATCAATGCTGTCAACAACCCCAACTATCGTTGGCTTGTTGATATGGGTAACTTCACCTGTGCAGATGAGAAGCCCGCTATCTCCGTAGGTATCGCTGCTCCTTACGCTTGCTATGTTCACGCTAAGGACTTTATCGTTAAGCCCGCTTCCGGTGCTAACCCCGGAAAGTACTTCTTCCGTTCTCGCGGTGGTAACTATCTTCGCGGAACCATCGTCGGACAGGGAGATGTCGATGTAAAGGCTTGCCTTGCTGCTCTTCGTAACGCTGGTTACGATGGATTTGTTTCCATCGAGTTCGAGGGAATGGAAGATTGCGTACTTGCTCTTGAGGCAGGTCGTGAGAACCTTACTCGGTACATCAACGAGATCGAGGAAATCCCGCTCAAGAAGCTTAGCTTCTAATCGAACCTACTGGTGTCGACCATTTATCCAACAACAAAGGCCATCCGTAAGGATGGCCTTTTTCTTGTCCAGCTAGTTGAGCGTCGAGCTCATAGAAAAATTACGTCTACTTACAAGAATCATCTATGATGATTCTTGTCCAGCAAACTAAGCATCGAGCTTAGTTTGCTGGTTCCCACTCAGCAGTCACCCAGTAATAGGGTCCTACAGGATACGTATAATTCTCTGCTGCCATCATAACGACAAAGTACTGACCTGCAGGTAAATCCTTCAGAGTTGCCATCTGATAACCCTCAGTACTATCATTTACGATCTCAAAAGTACCGGCAAGTTCCAGTTCGCCTTTGTCATTCATCTTTGCAACGGCAGCATCGATCAGATCAGTATCTTCGACCCAATAAGGAAGGATATATACATAAAGATCACTCTTGGTATCGAGATAGACACTGAAGACATCCAGATCATCCTTATCGATATCCAGATAACCTGCACTCCAGGATCCGTTTAACAAGGAATCACAGATATCGAGGTCATCATTGGGTTCCCATTCCACATAGTCTGCGTCATCATAGACACCCATACCTTCATCGCCGGTGTCAACAATGGTGCAAACACCGGGGCCACCAAGTACAGATGCATAGGTTGCTGTATAATCAGCAAATCCCATCAGGGTGTAGACTTCATCCATTGTCATGGGATTATCGAGAGATATTTTGTCTATCTCATGGATCTTGATGGCAAAATTCAGATTCTGACCTTCATGATACATCATACTGTTGATACCAATGACCTCACAATATTCATTGACACAGGGACCACCGGAATTTCCATGAGAAATAGGTGCAGTAATCTGTACACATTCCTTGCCATCCACCACACGGCTTATGGTAGAAACAATACCCTGTGAGAATGTTCCGGTAAGTCCTTCGGAACTTCCCAGAGCATAGACTGTCTGCCCTGTAACAGGCTGCCGCTCTGCAATCTTGATCGGAACAGAAACAGGAATATCAATGCGAAGGATCGCAATATCCAGACCGGGATCAAAACCAAGCACTTCTGCAACATCATAGATAGTGCCATCGTAGAAAGTAACATCTGCGAAATAAGCGCCTTCAATAACATGATAATTGGTTACTAAGGTTCCCTTATCATCAATGAAGAATCCACTGCCAAGAGCCATCTTGTAGTAATCGGAGTCATATACAGTGACCTCTACCACGCTCTCATCCAACATGTCATAGATCTGTTCAGCGCTATAGACTGTCTCTTTCCACTGAGCCGTATAGGTAACATCTTCCTGACCAACTTCCTTGATCGCTTTATCCCATCCAATGAAGTCATAGCCAACTCGAACAAATGTAGGCTCTTCTGGCAATTCTCCCTCTAGTAAGACCTGAACAGGATTTCCCTGAAGGATCATTCCTTCATCGCCATCAAAGGTTACGGTTACCTGCTTGATCCACTGAGCTTTTACTACAAGATTACCTTCGATCTTATCGAAAGACTGATCCCAGCCATTAAATACATATCCTTCACGGGAAACCTGAGGTTCAATGGCTCTCTGACCAGCCTCGATCTCCTGAAGAAAACGACCGCTGTCCCTGTTTCCACCATTAGGATCAAACTGGACAGAATAGACTTTAGGACTGCATCCGGACAATAACATCATCGTCATCGTCAGAACGCTTAGAAACGAAATGATTTTTCTCATTTTACCGCTCCTTTTATGTATGTATTCCTGATCTTATCCAATATCTGATCATCTGCCGGGCAGAAATCATACTGATCGATCTCTTCAGGCAGGATCCATTTCAGATCTTTATGTTCCAGTAATCTGGGAACTTCCCCATCAATAAGCCATGAATGGAACAAGGTCATGTGGATCGTAATATCAGGATACTCATGGATGACATCCATGAAGATATCACCAACTTTAAGGTTAACCCCTAACTCTTCCATGAACTCACGCTGCAAAGCTGCTTCCATGGTCTCGCCGCTCTCAACTTTTCCGCCGGCAAATTCCCACAGCAATCCCCTTGCTTTGTGTTCAGGTCGTTGACAGATCATGAATCTGTCATTTTGCCAGACTAATCCGGCTACGACTTCTACCATGTTTATCTTCCTTTCAGATGCCAGGAATCAGGTGTATACTGCATAAATTCCAGCTTATTTCCATCAGGGTCATGAGCCCACATCTGCCAGGTATGTTCTACTCCCATTGTAGGCTCTGTATCGATCGGTACACCCTTTTCTTTTAATACTTTGCAAGCTTCATGAATATCATCGACCACCAAAGAAAGATGATGATAATTCAGATGAGCTCCGTCAGGCACACAATACTCTGTAGCTCCCTGAGAATCAAACAATTCAAAAAACTGTCCGTTACCGATGTCAAAGTATGCAATCCAGATCTTTCCCTGATTCGCACGAAGAAGATTCAGCCAACCCTCACCTACATTTTCTCCTGCGGCTTTCTTCTGTAGAGAATTTTCAAGCTGTTCATCGTAGGTGATGCAGAACTTGTTGGTAAAACCAAGCTTATCTCTGTAAAAGGCAATGGAATTGTCTAGATCCTTACAGAAAAATGCGACGTGACCGATCTCTTTGATCTTCATGGGAACTCCTTTCCGGGAAGCAAGAGGCTCCAATTTGTTGAGCTATAGGGAACTTATGGAAACGCTCAGATCAAAAACCAGCGCTTCATAGCGTTTTTTAACGGCTTTACGATGGCTGCGATCAGGAAGAAGACGCCAACCAGGAAGGTCGGGGCAGCTGCAAACAAGGACCACTTGAACATTCCAAAGCCGAAGGTGATGTGTGAAAGAAACTCAATCAGGATCAGGATCAGACTCAGTGCAAATAAAACACCACTGAGCAGATACAACTTGCCCTTCCCTACATAACGAAGCAAGGCTGCGATCGTTGAATTCAGTAGTGTAAAAACAAAAACGATCGGGAAGGCAAAAGACCAGAACCAATGACCTCCTGTCACAAAACATATATACCAAAGATAGATAGCAGTTCCCAGATGAATGCAAGGAATGAAAACAACGGGATTTGCATAGCGGAACCACATGGGAAGGATAGCTGCGACATAAAAAAGCAGCATACCTCCGATGGCATATCCGCCCCAGGAAAGACGTCCATATAGAGAAAAGCAGATGACACAGATCGCAAAGATTCCAAGTAAAAAGAATACAGTGATCAATGCTGCTTCCGGGATGCGTGAACTGTTCGTATGTTTCGGGAGCACCTTGGAATACGTCGCATCCTTATCTCCTGTAAACTCACCAAGCGGATCCCACACGGGAGTATTACACAAAGGACAGGCCTTTGTACCTTCCTGCAGTTTTACTCCGCATTTTACACAATACATATCATTTACCTCAAAGCCAAGTAATGATCGATCAGCGATTACTCTCGATCTCGACAGGAACACCGTCTTCTACCAACGCAGAAAAGAATCTTCTTTCCAATTCAGACTCCGTGATCATACTGATCATATTGATCCTTGTCTTTCCATTGCAGGTCACCACAGAACAATTATTAGGATAGGAACGCTGCGGACCAATAATAAAATCCATGGAATCCACATATCCTGCAACCGATGCCGGTAGTTTGACGAGTCCAAGATTAGAAATATTGATACTACCCTTACTTTCCTCGGCACTGTAGACCATTCCCATGACCAGATTTTTCAACGGGAGCGGTGTTAAGCGTAATAACAGATTCTGCTGGGGAAGTACGTTGGCACCGATCATTCCTGCCAGATACTGAGCTGTCGCTTTTGAACTCAGCTGATGCGAGATCGTATCACAAAGATCCTGAACCGAATAGGTACCAAATCGGGGATCAACACCTACATTTAACGCAAGGGCAAAATTACGTAGTGTCCTGCTGTTAAAGAAACGGCGAAGATTGACAGGTAAGGTAACCTTCACAGGTTTCTGATGTTTCAATACCCTTTCCTGTGCCTGGATCGCCATGATGCTCTTAGCCATGACTGCTGCCAGATACACAGTAATCGTACAATGATACTTCTTTGCTGCTGCTTTTAAACAGGAGGCATCCACTGTTCCACAGATCAATCTGCGGAAATGGTTCTTTTCTTTCGAGCCATGAAGCTTATACGAATTCTCTTCTTTTCGACCGGCTCCAAAACCAGGGCTGTTTTTGAAGAAACTGTCTTCCAGCTCTTCTTCAGATGGTGCTACCTCCCAATCAACGATACGTTCAGATCTATCGGTATAGACACCATGTTTTAATTCCAGATATTTTTCAAGAAGTGTCTGCACATAGGCACTTCCGCCGGTTCCATCAGAAATAACATGAAAGAATTCGGCTGCGATTCGATTTTTATAGTAAAAGATCCTCAGACAACAGGAAGACATCTCTCTTCTTCCCATATGAGTCAAGGGATATGCAAAATCCTCTCTAACCCAGGGCATACGGGAAGCACTTTGAAGTGCATACCAGAACAGCCCTTTCGACAGACAGACATAAAAGGTAGGAAAACGATCTGCCAGACTTTCTACAGCCTCGTTAAGGATGGCTGGATCGATCTCTTCCTTTAATGTTACGGAAATTCTGAATACATTACACCAGTCTCTCCTCATGATCGCAGGAAAGATCAATGCCGCTGTATCCAGTCTGAACCATTGTTTTTGCATAACTTTGTATCCGCTATCAGTTGTTACGAACAGCGACTTCCAGTGCCAGTTCCATCATCTGATGGAATGTGGTCTGACGTTCCTCGGCTGTGGTAGCCTCACCGGTAAGGATGTGATCAGAGATAGTGACAATACCAAGAGCCTTCTTGCCAGCCTTTGCAGCATTCATAAACAGTGCAGCGCACTCCATCTCAATTGCCAGAACTCCCAGATCCATCCAGGGCTTATTTGCCTCAGGATCTGCATCATAGAAGGTGTCGGAGGAAAGAACATTACCTACCTGATAGGAAAGTTCTCTCTCATCGGCGATCTCAGCGGCACTCTTTAAGAGACCAAAATCCGCGATCGGAGCAAAGGCACCACGATAACCAAACTGCTGGCCATATGCAGAGTTCGTACATGCACCTTGAGCCAGAACAATGTCTCTGACTTTCAGTTTATCAGAGATCGCACCGGCACTGCCTACACGGATGATATTCTCTACACCAAAGAAATTGAAAAGTTCATAACTATAGATACCGATAGAAGGCATTCCCATTCCGCTTGCCATAACACTGACAGGAACACCTTTATAGGTACCGGTATAACCCTGGATACCACGGACATTATTGACCAATCTGGGATTCTCCAGATATGTCTCAGCAATATACTTTGCTCTTAAGGGATCTCCGGGCATCAGAACTGTCTTTCCGAAATCTTCAGGACATGCATTGATATGGGGTGTCGGCCAAGCGTTACTCATGGTTGATTCTCCTCTCTATTCAATAAGGTCATATAGATTATTCTAAGATTGCCATCTGTGCTCTTTCGATACGCTCTCTGGCGATCCTTTTTCTCCAACAGGAGTGGCACATAGCGATATATACGTCATTTCCTCCAAGAAGGACCTGCTCACCCTCGGTTACGATATAGCCGTCACCACCGATACGGGCATTGACTGTAGCCTTGGAACCGCAATCGCAGATCGTCTTGATCTCTGTGATGGAATCTGCCAGTTCAAACAAACGGCTGCTGCCAGGGAAAAGCTTCGTCTGGAAGTCGGTTCTAAGACCGAAGCAAAGAACAGGGATCCCCTTCTCATCAACAATACGGCGCAGCTGATCGATCTGTGCAGGTGTAAAGAACTGACACTCATCGGTAATAATAACATCCGTTACTAAACGAGTGGAAAAGCGATCAAAAATGTTATCGGTAGCAGAGATAACATCCGCCTGTGCCTCTAATCCGATACGGGAATGGACCATGGTCACACCGTCTCTGTCATCGATCGCAGGCTTGATCAGCCACACTTTCATTCCACGCTCTTCATAGTTGAATTTGGTGATCAGAGCATTTGCTGTCTTACTGGATCCCATTGCTCCATATTTGAAATAAAGCTTTGCCATTGGAGACCTCCGCTAAACAAAATTGATATCAGAACTGAAAATAGATGAAGTTCGATGCATCGTAGCCTACTCCCCAGATTCCGAAGATAAGAAGGAAGCAGATACTTGCGATAACGATAACATCCTGTAACCAGACATTAGAGCCCATGACCTTCTGACGGATGACGACCTGTTTTTTCTTAAAGATATCACTGACAAACAGGATCATAAGGGAAAGGATAAGGACAAGGATATTTCCCATATCCAGACCACAACGAAGGATCGTTCCGTCTGTAAGGGAGATCATGGAGAAATTCTGCCCGATCGTCTTAATGATCGTCACTGCATCGGTAAGGGTTTCTGCTCTGAAGAAGATCCAAGTGAAATCCACGAGTACGAATGTGATCAGGCCACGGATAATGGCCATAACAGCCGATTTACGGCTAACATGGATCCAACTGAAGACTTTCTCCTTTAAGGGGTCCAGGACCTCTCCAATAACCTGATAGAGGCCATTAAGACCTCCCCATACCACGAAGGTAAGGTTGGCGCCATGCCAAAGACCACTGACAAGGAAGACAATGATCTTGTTAAGATACTTACGGATCTTTCCCTTACGACTTCCGCCAAGAGGGATATACAGATAATCCTTAAACCAGGAAGTCAGAGAGATATGCCAGTTTCTCCAGAATGCGGCTACAGAGGTAGACAGATAGGGAGCCTTAAAGTTCTCCATCAGATCGATCCCCAGCACCTTGGACGCACCCATAGCGATCACGGAATAACCGGAGAAATCACAGTAGATCTGGAATGCGAACAGAACCGATGCCAGTACCAGCATGGATCCGCCAAATTCCGTATACCTGCCATACACGGTATTGACGAAAATGGCAGCACGATCTGCAATGACCAGTTTGAGAAAATATCCCCAAAGCATGAGCAGGATACCCTCTTTGGCTTTATCCCAGTCAAATTTCTTCGGAACAGCCAGCTGTTTGATAAGATTCTTGGAACGCTCGATAGGTCCTGCGACCAGCTGAGGGAAGAAGGATACAAACAGAGCATAACGGAAGAAGTTCTTCTCTGCATAGATATCACCGCGATAGACATCCATCGTATAGCTAAGAGCCTGGAATGTATAGAACGAGATACCAACCGGTAAGATTACGTCAAAAGCAGGGATGTTCAGCTCGATATGCATGGAAGCAAAGATCGAAGTCAGAAGATCCACCGTGAAATTAAAATACTTAAAGAAGAACAGGATCCCGAGATTGATCAGGAAACTGCCTGCTACGACCCATTTTTTCAGAGTCGTTTTCTTCTTCTCCGCTGTATCCTTCTGCTTGATCTTTTCCATCAGGATACCACTTAAAAAAGTGATCACGGTAGATGCAAAGATCAAAAGAGCATACTTGGCATTCCAGCACATGTAAAAATAGTAACTGGCAACTAACAGCCAGTACTGCTTCACCTTAGCAGGAAGTACATGGTACACCAGAAGGACGATAGGAAAGAAGATCAGAAACTGTAATGAGTTAAATAACATACCAAATGTTTACTGGATTGCCAGCATATACTGGATTGCTTTGACACAGTTATCGGAACCTACCTGGATACGCATCATGGCAAATCCATAGGTGAAGGTATAGATACTGTTATTCTTTTCATAGGCCTCGTCCATCAGCTCCAGAGCTTCATCGATAGGCATACCGATCTTAACACCCTGAGGAGTGGTTACAGAGTCATCATCCAGAGTGATGCTGGTGATGCGATTGACACCTTCCTCGTCAGTATTTCCGACAAATTCAAAGCCATCGAAATAGAAGATATAATCATCTCCCTGATAAGCACAGCTGGAAGTAACCAGAGTATCAACAGGATCGCCGATATGAGCAATGATCTCATCGATGTCATTCTTCAAAGAGAAAGCATAACCATCCACTTCAAAGTAGATATATCCGTACTCTGCATCGTAGGTCTTTGCTTCCTTGGACTCTTCAGAAGATTCTTCAACAGTTGCTTCAGAGGAAGTCTCTTCAACGGAAGACTCTTCCTTAACCTCAGAGCTCTCTTCGGTCTTGGTTGTTTCAACATTTTCAGTTGTGGGTGCAGAATTCTTTTCTTCTGCTTTATCAGAAGAACCACATCCGATAAGAAGTCCACCTACCATGCTGATGACGAGCATCAGACAGATCAAACGCATGTTTTTCATTTTTATATCTCCTTATTCTTCGGGTATCCAGCTCTTTAACCTGCCATATAATGCAAGTTCTTCCAGCTGCTGCTCCTTAATGGATTCATAAGTTGCCATCTTCTCATTCCAATCAGCTGAAAGATCAGCCTCGGATCGATGATCCTCAAGACCATATCGATCTTGAAGGAAATGAGCCAGATAAACGGAAGCCTTTTCAGCTCCGTAGTAATTCAGATGCAGACCGGAATCGTAGGTATCCGTTTCAAAATCGATACCAAGTTCTTCCTGCATGGGGATCATGTTGATATAGGTCAGATCATGTTCCTTTGCGTAGTCCACAATCTGCTCTTCCCATTCATCATACCAGACAGGCCAGATACTGGAGGATTTGATCAGAACAAACTCCACTCCGTTTTCTTCACAGAGAAGACGCATCTTTTCCATGTAGTCCCAGCAGATATCTGAAAACTCAGGATCTGTCAGGATCGGTGCCTGAGGTAATCGCTGCAAAGGCTTAATATCCATACGCATCAGATATCCCGCAACCGTAGAAGGTGTATGAGAGAACATTCCGCTGACATCTCCTGCCGAAAGTTCATTCCAGCGGGAATGATAACGGAAAAGCGGGAAAACATAGGAAAGAAAACTCTCTTCTTCCAGCATGGAATCCTTGATCGCAGCCACTTTGTATTTGGACCACTTCATTCCATCCAGCATCATACGGTTATAAGCCTCATTCTGCGGCTCAGAAAATCGCATAGCATGAACGTTATAAACGACCACTTTAGGTGTTTCCATGCTCAGCGTTTCTTCAAGCAGATGGTAGGATTGCCAGATCAGCTGCTGGGAATTACCTCTGACATAAGAGGTAACGCCGCTCTCCTTCCAGATAGCCACCGGAGATACATTTTCATATACCTCACAGTCACCCAGAAAGATCACATCATGATCATGCTTCTCCTGGTAATAATCCTGTGTCATCGCTCCTTCTCTGACACCGATGGCATACTTGGGACTGAACAGTCGTCCAAGCAGCCATACAAGTATGAAAAGAACAAGGACACAGATCACAGCATGCAATGCATGTTTTTTGTTCATGAATGATTGCTCCTAACTTAATCCACGATATCCATGGATGCTGCCATCCACTCACCGTTATCCTTGATAAAGATCAGATCATAGGTATTCTCCAGATCGTAAGAGTAGCTCTCATACCATGCACTTGCATACATGTTGGCTTTATAGCTAACACGACAGGTGAAGCAACTATCACTCCACTGGATAAATCTGGAATAGGTCAGATAATCAAAATCAACGGATGTATCGGATGCCCAGATCATAGCGGCGGTGGAGTCCTCAACATATGTATACAGATCTGTACCTTCCTTGATGCATTCCAACAGTGAAGTGTATGCATATTCATTTCCGGCACCATAGTTGATATACAGGGAGAAGAAATGATCTACGATATCAACTACCTGATCCTTCAATGCATCACTGCCAATGTAATCAAAAACGATCGTTCCGTCTTCTGCAATGCTCTTCTCCAGCAATCTTCCGTTAGGTGCAGTTGCCTTGATCTCAGGGCGAACATAAAGACCGTTAACAGAATAAGTGGAACGTCCATCGTCGCTTCCGTTGGTATACTTTGTCCAGTCTTTCAGAACACCTGCAGTAGACTGAGTCAGTTCAGAAGATGTCAAAATGATGTCATTACAGAAGATCATGGCATCTGAAGGTGCCGTAACCTTAAAGGCATAGGTTTCAGAAGGAACAATATAATGAACAATGCCATTGGAATCCGCTTCCGCTACGGGATGGATCTCGTTGCCTTCACTATCGGTAACGACAACGGTTCCATACAGACCGGATACCTCATACAATGCTCTGGTCGGGATAGAGGAATATCTCTGTTCCAAAGTTGAAACATTCTCATGAGCCACATTGGCATCGATGATATATTTCTCATCCAGAGAAACCCCGTTAATAGCTAAGGGATAACTGTGCGGTGCTTCGATCCGGATCGTTAAGGAAGCCATATTCTGGGTAGGAATATAAGCTTCAACATGCTCTACCTTCCAGCTGCTGAAGCCAAAAGGAAGATCCTTATCCTTTTCCAGGAACGCCCTGACCATGCTGGCACTGCCGGCTTTTACATTGTACACAGGGGCATCCACAGTAGAAACACTGACGGCCTCGGAATAGCTTACCTTCTTACCTTTACAGGAAACATCAAAGTAATTATCGATAATGTCTGAGCGATCATCAAAAGCAGAAAACTCCAGCGAACCGGTATTTTTCATGTAGTTGATCCAATCAGCCTCGGTAGTTGAGGCTAAAAATTCATCCATGACATTTTCGGGACGTGACGATTCGTAGGCATCCATGTACTGATACAGGATATAACAGCCTACGGCACCGATCGCCAAAATGATGCCAGAATAAATAGGAACAAACAGAGCCCAGAATTTACTGACTTTCTTTTTACTCATACTGTCCCTCCCCTAATACAACAAACGATGTAGGGATACGACGAGGACCGGTGACAGATGCACAGGAATTGATTATCTGTCCGTCATATACCATGACAGAAGATGAACCACCATCCAGATTACCTACGTTGACTGCACCATATTCCAGCATGACATCGCAGACATCCTTTAAGGTAGCACCCAAGGTATCGATCTGTCGTCCATCCAGAACAAGAAGGAGCAAAGCACCGTCGCTGCGCTGTCCAAGAGCTGTTCTGGGATTAACGCCGCTGGCCAGGTTGTATTCCTGTACTTCTCCGTTAACGACAAGCGCTCCGTTGATAGCACCTTCCATAGAGAAGCTGACACCCCAGATGACTCCGGCATCCAAGGCTTCCTGTCCGGTCATCTTTCCAACGATGAGGATACCATTAGCATCCAGACCGATCACGCTATAGGCTTCATCGGAATTTCCCCATGTGATCTCTCCATTGGTAATGACCATGCCCATGGGAGTACCGCCATCTCCGGTACCGCTCTCATCATTGAATCCACCGGCATTGATACCGGCTACCGCATTGTATTTTGCAACCATGTCGGTAAGCTGCAGACCGGGAGCGGAACCAAAATTATCGCTGGTTCCTACAATAACACTCTTAGGATCATGAACGATCATCAGTTTTCCCTTGTAGGTACTTCCCTTGATCTCTATGACTTCAACATTGGGAACATCCTCAACCTGCTGATTCTGTTCACCCTCTGCTGTCTGTTCCGTATTCATCTGCTGTGCACTGGCCACATGGATCAGAGAGACATTAACAGCTTCGGTTTCGGCTGCCTTCTCATCGGTGCTGTTTAAAGCAGCCACTTCTTCATCGGAAAGGAATATATCGGCGATCCATTTGATGGCACTGGTCTCACGTACACTTCGTGCAAACAGATTTGTAGCTGTAGGCGACGGACCCTTTTCCATGACCCAGATGACACCCACCAGGATCAACACGATGAGCAGCAAGGTCCAGACGATCATAAAGCAGGTACGGCCAATGATGCGACCGACTTTACTCTTACCTTCTTTTGCCATGAATTTCCCCTTTTTATAAAAATGATTTTGTTAGGACTCTCTTTATTTGAAATCATCCATACTGAAGGGTTTAGTCTCCAGTTCAGGATACTTCGTCTTATCATATCTCCAGAAATGATCACTGTGGACATCACACTCAGCCTGAGTGAACATGAAGCACTGTGCATCATCGGGACCTACATTGATCGTATCGAAGTGATACCAACCGGTACCCAGGTTGACCAGACACCAGTAATGCTCCTCGTGTCCGGGGATACCTTCAATTCGCTCAACACTCATGACTTCACAGTCGATATGGTTCAGCAGCACATACGTCAGTGAATAGTAGGTAAAGCAATCGCCAACACCTTCAGAATATCCGCGGTATGCTTCACCCTTCCAGTCCTCGTGATCAGCAAAGCCAGTGTAATAGATCTGTCCAAAGACATAATCAAAGATGGCTCTTGCCTGCTGTGCTACATTCATACCCTCAACGAAGATCTCGGAGAAGATATCGGCTACCATCTCATCCAGCATCTCATCGGTAACGGTCTGTTCGATGAAGGTGTAGGTAACGGTTACAGAAGTGGTATTTCCTGCAGCATCTGTCGCTGTATAGGTAACAGGATACTCACCTTCCTGACGGGGATTGACCTTGGATTTATCTACTTCGACTACAACATCAGGATCAGCATTGTCTGCCGCCG
>JAZUIK010000168.1:0-10974 GCA_045642205.1 Bianqueaceae bacterium | reverse complement strand
GCGGTAATTCCCTTACCGAGTCCTGATACAACACCACCGGTAACAAAGATATATTTCGTCATTTTCATAGCCTCCATCGTTTGGATTTTTTGATTGATCTCGGGCTTTTTGCATAAAAAAAGGGCACTCATCCGGGGGATTCTTCGTCCCCTGAATGAACGCCTTTGTTCAACCTGTAGAGTGTACTCTTCACAGCTTTAAAAGTCAAGGACTTATCACCGATCAGGTCAAATTTAAGAATATGTTTTGATGATGTTAGCGGCTACCTCCGCCTTGGAAAGTCGAAGGTCCATCGCCTGTTTTTCGATATAATGATGGGCCTCTTCTTCCGTCATACTGAGGCACTCGATCAACAGCCACTTGGCCCGGTTGACCAGTCGGATCTCCTTGATCTTTTCTTCTACGGTAGCCTGCTTTTCCTCCATTCTCTTGAACCTTTCTCGGGCAGAACAGAGGATCCTTAAAGTCTGGGTGACAATGGGCGCATTGGTGGGTTTGGAAAGGACCATAACACCATCGCTCATAACCTTGGCATAGACATCGTCATAGATCTCACTCTTAACAAATAACAACACACCGCTGGATCCACTCTGGCAGATATCTACTGCCAGTCGGGTACCGAACTCATCCCTTAAGGGAGAATTGATCAGGACCAGGTCGTAGTTACGACTTTGCAAAAGTCTTCTGGCCTCACCGGCGGTACCCACCACCGTCACAGGATGATAATCCGTGGAAGGCAGCAGCGAAATGGCGCTGGCGGTAAACTTTTCTGCTGAAGATACTAACAGTACACTATAGGTCTTCTCCTGAAAAACCATGCTGCCTCCTTTCTGACATCTTCCTTGATGCGGTGTCGTTATTTTTTTTGATATATTTCGTTGATGGACTGCTTACTCTTCTGCTCTCTGACAGTAGGCTTCGATCACGGTGGCATCCAGGATGCTCTTTACGAACTCACTGTTTTTTGCCAGTTCCATTGCCTCTTTCAAGGTTTCGGGCAGATGATCATACTGCGCCTTCGTCTCTTCATCGGCGGTAAAGAAGTTCAGATCCGCACTTCTGGGAAGTTCCAGTCTGTTATCGATACCATATAAAGAAGCATAGATCAGAAGCGCAAAAGCCAGATAGGGGTTGGCCATAGGATCCGGAGAACGAAGTTCTGCTCTGGGATTCTTTCCGGGAGTCGCCGGAACTCTGACCAGCTGAGAGCGGTTCTCACTGGACCAGGAAATATATCTGGGCGCCTTACGGTTGCCAAGTCGCTCATAGGATTCCTCACAGGGATTTAAGAAAGCGGTGATCTCCTTAACCTTGGCAAGGATACCGGCGATCACATAGGGAAGCTTATCTTCTCCGTCAGAGGACTCCACAGAAATATTGATATGCAGTCCGCTGCCGGGCTGATCTTTCATAGGCTTGGGAGAAAACTCTGCTACCAGACCGTTTCTGGCGACGATGGTCTTGACCACAGAGCGGAAAGTCAGTGCATTATCTGCGGCAGACATGGGATCGGAATAACGGAAGTCGATCTCGTTCTGTCCGGGACCCTCTTCGTGATGAGAGGTCTCCGGCTGGATCCCCATCTGGGACAGGGTCAGACAGATGGCTCGGCGGATATTCTCTCCTTTATCATCCGGAGCGATATCCATATAGCCGGCGCGGTCATAGGGGATCCTGGTAGGATCTCCGTTTTCATCCGTATTAAAGAGATAGAATTCCATCTCTGCACCGATATCAAAGGAAAGACCTCTTTTTGTTGCCTCATTGACGGCCTTCTGAAGGATGGTCCTGGAATCAGATTCCAGTTCTTTTCCATCAGGATAGGTAACTGTACAGAACATACGGACAACCTGACCGTTTTCGGATCTCCAGGGAAGAGATTCCAAAGTAGAAGGATCCGGATGCAGGAACAGATCAGACTTCACCTCTCCGCCGAATCCTGCAATAGCGGATGCATCTATGGCAATACCCTGCTCAAAAGCTCTTTTCAGCTCAGTAGGCAGGATCGCAATGTTTTTCTGAGTACCGAATACATCGCAGAATGCCAGACGGATAAACATGACATCTTCCATCTCCACATACTGCATGACTTCTTCTTTTGTATATTTCATGAGTAAAAACCTCCTCACGTATCTACTGTAACATAGGGGATATTATAACTTCTGCCAAAAAAATTGCCAATTGCTTTTTTGTTTTTTTGCAACATTTTTGTTGACACCCTGCATTTTTTACGGCATAATTTCGCCTATGAGACAAAGATGTCGCTGAAATCGCAAGATTTCTGGCAACTTTGTCTCTTTTTGTTTATCACGAAAGGAATTGTTGTTATGACTAACGTACCTGAAACCTTTGGAAGTTTAGTATTTGACGAACGTGTCATGAAGGCTCGTCTGAGCGGAAGCATCTACCGTTCTCTGAAGCAGACCATCCGTCTTGGAAAAGATCTGGACCTGTCTGTTGCCAATGCCGTTGCCAGCGCTATGCGTGACTGGGCTGTTGAAAAGGGTGCTACCCATTTCACTCACTGGTTCCAGCCTCTGACCGGTATCACCGCTGAGAAGCATGACAGTTTCATCGTTCCCTCCCCCGATGGCGGCGTCATCATGGATTTCTCCGGTAAGGAGCTGATCAAGGGTGAGCCCGATGCTTCCAGTTTCCCCTCCGGCGGTCTGCGTGCTACCTTTGAGGCTCGCGGCTATACCGCATGGGATCCTACCTCCTACGCATTCATCAAGGGCAAGACCCTTTGCATTCCTACTGCTTTCTGTTCCTACGGCGGCCATGCACTGGATAAGAAGACTCCTCTTCTTCGTTCCATGGAAGTCCTGAACAAGCAGGCACTGCGTATCGTCAAGCTCTTCGGAAACACCGATGTTACCCGTATCACTTCTTCCGTAGGACCTGAGCAGGAGTACTTCCTGGTCGACAAGTCCATGTACGAGCAGCGCCCCGACCTGATCTTCACCGGTCGTACCCTGTTCGGTGCTAAGCCTCCCAAGGGACAGGAACTTGATGACCATTACTTCGGTGTCATCAAGCCCCGTGTACAGGCTTACATGGAGGAGCTGAACGAAGAACTCTGGAAGCTGGGTATCCTGGCTAAGACCGAGCACAACGAGGTTGCCCCCGCTCAGCACGAGCTGGCACCTATCTATACCACCACTAACCTGGCAACGGATCAGAACCAGCTGACCATGGAGATCATGCAGAAGATCGCTCTCAAGCACGGTCTGGTCTGCCTGCTCCACGAGAAGCCCTTCGCCGGTGTTAACGGAAGCGGTAAGCACAACAACTGGTCCATCGCTACCGATACCGGTATCAACCTGCTCTCTCCCGGTGAGACTCCCTACGAGAACGCACAGTTCCTTCTGGTCCTGGTTGGCGTTATCAAGGCTGTTGACGAGTATCAGGATCTTCTGAGAACCGCCGTTGCTACCGCTGGTAACGATCACCGTCTGGGCGCTAACGAAGCACCTCCGGCTGTTGTCTCCATCTTCCTTGGCGATGAGCTGACCGCTGTTCTGGATGCTATCGAGAACGACACTCCCTACATCGGTGCTGAGAAGACCGTCATGAAGCTGGGCGTTCATACCCTGCCTCTGTTCGTTCGTGACAACACCGACCGTAACCGTACTTCACCCTTCGCTTTCACCGGTAACAAGTTTGTGTTCCGTATGCTGGGTTCCGCAAACTCCATCGCTTGCACCAACATCATGCTGAATGCTGCTGTTGCTGCTGTCTTCAAGGAGTTCGCTGATGAGCTGGAGAAGGCTGAGGACTTCACCACCTGCCTGAACGCTCTGATCAAGAAGACCATCAAGGATCACAAGCACATCATCTTCAACGGCAACGGCTACGATGACAGCTGGATCGAGGAAGCTACCAAGGTCAGAGGTCTTTCCAACCTGCGTACCACTCCCGATGCAATGCCCGCTCTGCTGGCTAAGAAGAACAAGGACATGCTGATCGGACTGAAGGTCTTCACCGAGGACGAGCTGAACTCCCGTTATGAGATCATGCTGGAGAACTATAACAAGCTGGTTTCCATCGAGGCTAATACCATGGCTGACATGGTCCACAAGCTGATCCTGCCCGCTGTTGAGTCCTATGCTGCTTCCGTTGCTTCCGCAGCTGCTTCCAAGAAGGCACTGTGTGCAGATCTTAAGTGCAGCTACGAGACCAAGCTGGTCAGCCGCCTGTCTGCTCTGACCGACAGCATCGAGAACAAGGCTGAGATCCTGGAGCAGGCAATCATCGATAAGAACGCCCTCTCCGATGTCACTGCTGAGTCCGTTGCGATCCGCGACGACATCCTGCCTAAGATGGCTGAGCTGAGAGCTGTCTGCGATGAGGCTGAGACCCTGACCGCAAAGAGCTACTGGCCCTATCCCACCTACGGCGATCTGCTGTTCTACACCAAGTAATTAATCTTATTCTTCCTCCTTAGAGTTTATTTGAGCACAAAAGCCCTATGTGTTCCCATTCCTTCGTGGAATGGGACTCACATAGGGCTTTTTGTATCTGTTTATACTCTGTTTTAGATCATCGAAATCTCGGTCCACTCCAGGCCTTCCTGGTATCCGCTGTCAGTCTGGCGGATCTTCCCCAGGGCGCTGATGCTTTTTCATTGGTAAAGAGCCAAAGAACAGGGATTCCCATGGCCACATCCTCAGAAGGAAATCCGGCCTCCCCATCGGTAAAGATCACGATGCTCATGGGTTTGGCTCCTGCCATTTCTTTCACATGATCAAAAATGCAGGTATAGGAAGTTCCTCCTCCCCCTTTCGGGATCAGGCTTTCCAGATCGATGAGATTGTCGAAGGAAACAGGCTCATACACTCTCACATCGAAAAATCCTACCGCTCCCTTGAGCTTTCCTCCGAATTGCTCCAGGGCCTGTCGTATCTCCGAATAAGCGCGTTCCAATAGCATAGCATCAATGGAACCGGAGGTATCGACCATAAACAGCACTTCTCTTGGGTCGTCGGAGGCTTCATTGTAATCAGGCAGGAAGAAATCTCCCTCCGAATACCGTTTATCCGGCGGCGTAAAACTGTAATCATCAATGGTCTCCTGAACAAAGAAATTCAGAAGTTCTCTCCAATCCAGTTCTGTATCATGGAGTCGCTGCCACTTTCGGATCTCCCCTTCTCTATAGGGCATCTTTACCGACTGCTGCTTTTCATTTCTGAGCTGCTCCAGATCCCCCAGAGCAATATGCTCCCAGGTTCCGCCTTTTCCCTTCTCTTTCTCAGATTCCTCTTTTTCCTCTTCCTCATCCTCACCGGAGATAGTCTGGTTGGAAAGGATGAAGTTTCGGAGTTCTTCTACATAGTTTCCTCCAAAGGTTGACTCCGCTTTCAGATCGTCCGGATCAGATTCTCCTATTCTAAGCAGGATCTCTCCCAGTGCCTCCGGATTTTCCTTAATCTCCCAGGCTTCTTCCGAGTCGATCATATAGGTGCGCCTGACACCTTCTGACATCGTAGATGGATCAAAGGGAATATAGCGGACCGCTTCCTCCGCTCGTAAAGAGCTGCCTGAATATTCCGGATAAAAGGTCTTACGGTAGATCCTGCCGATCCCGGTCAGTCTTTCATACCGCCATCCTAAAATATCCAGACCGGCATTCGCCACGATATCCGCAGCCAGATGGAAGCGATCGCCTCTGAAATACTTTGGTCTATCGATATGCTTCAGATGAAGATGCATCAATTCATGAGCCAGAATATAATCCGTTTCTGTTTTTCCCAGTTTGCTAAACCAATCTCCATTGATCAGCATAAGATTCTTTCCTACAGAAATCCTCTTCACCATAGGGCTATCAACAAAGGTCAGATCCATTAGTGGCTCGGCAAAGAATCCGGTCATCGAAATCAGGCGGAATCTGGATTCCTGGATCTGTCTTCTGACTTTCTGCTTTTTCTTTTCCGTCATCTGAGTCCGTTCCTTACGGCCTCCTGATAGACTTCATTATTCTTCAAAAGAGGCAATACGCCGGGCACCTTGGAAAGATCATGGAGGAATTCTTTTCTCCAGCTAAGAGGAAGCTGACAGCCATACTCTATGGCATTGTCGATCTTGGATTGCTCTAGATATTCTCCGGCATAATCCGTCATGGCAGATCTTAAAACGATCTGCAGTTCGGATGCCTCCGGCACTTCTCCTTTTCCAGAGTCAAACAAAGGTCCGATCTCCGGCATGGACTGGTACAGTTTGGCCCAAACGCTGAATCGATGCGCGGAATCCCGTCCGATACAGCCCTCGATCATGGGCAGAACGATCTCCACGTCTTCCGTCGTTCCTCTTAAAATGTTGCTGACCATTTCCCAGGATCTCGGTGTGGGGAACGCAAGAGATGTCCCCGAAGGATCAAACCGCATCAGATCCGTTGGATTATAGTCAAGGTATCCGATCACAAAGGGATGGATCCTCTTAGAGATAGCCCAATCATGCCAGGCATCCGCATCGCCTTCGATCTCGAAGTGGCACAGACGATTGGACAGTGCCTTGGGCATGTTATAGGCAACGGATTTATCGGTGATCCTGTTTCCGGCTGCCATGACGATGCAGTTTTCCGGCAGCTGATGCTCTCCTACCATACGATCCAGGGTGATCTGATAAGCAGCCGCCTGTACGGAAGGCGGTGCGGCCGAGATCTCATCCAGAAACAGGATGTTCACGGTCTCCTTACCCTCATCCATCTGAAAGATCTTCGGTTTAAGCCAGACAGCCAGGGTCTTTTCCTCGTTGGCCGTTGGGATACCTCTTAGATCCACAGGGTTAAATAAGAGCAGTCGCACATCCGTGACAACGACCTTCTTTCCGGTCTTTTCATGGATGTTATCAGCGATCTGCCTGATGGCCTGAGACTTACCCACACCTGGAGGTCCCCAGAGCATCATGGCAGGCAGTTTCTTAAAAGGAAGATCCTTTTCGATCAGAGAGATATAGGCACTGGATAATAATTGGATGACCTTATCTACATTGACGATCGGTAATGCGTTATTCATATTCTCTCCTAAATTAATCGATGAGTCCAAGATGCTGTCCCAACAGCTCCAGTCCTTCTTTGGGCACACAGTAGGTCTTATCATGTTCCAGGATTCCCTGCATGACTTTTTCAAAGGGGAACCAGTCCACTGCCTCCACCTCTTCCTCCTGCAGCGTCAGCTTCGTAATATCCACATCCTCATCGTAGATAAAAACAAAGGCAACCTCGTTGTCGTGGAAGATCTTTCCGTAAAACTCTTTCTGATAATTGATATAGAAGGTTCCGATAGGCTTGAGATCGGATCCCTCTGCATGGATGCCCAGTTCCTCTTCCAATTCTCTTTGTGCAGAGACTAAAGGCTCATCTCCCGCCTGGATATGACCGGCCGAGGAGGTATCCCATCGTCCCGGGAAAGAATCCTTCGTACTGCTCCTTTTCTGCAGCAGCACCTGATAGACTCCCTCCACCTGACGGATCACCCATATATGGGCCGTACGATGACAGATCCCCTTGGCATGAGCCTCTGTTCTTTCTACGACCTCACCGGTGGGCATTCCCTTTTCATCACACACGTCAAACCATTCCATACCCAAATTCCTCTTCTTTCACAAAGCCTGCCGAAATCATCCGGCAGGCTCTTTTACACTTACAACAGATTCTTTTTTCTTATACTCAGTCCGTATACTTGGTGTCGAAATTCAGTTCCACCGTATATCCGGGCATGGTCTTTTCGACCTTGCTGACGATCTCGTTATGGAGTTTCTTTCGATCTTCCACTTCAAAGCTGATCACAGCGTCGAAGGAGATATACTTCATTTCCTCATTGATAAAGATACCATGGGTTCCCAGAACTCCCTCACTCTCCTTAGCAAGAGCTGCAATGGTCTTTCTCTCCTCGGCATGCTCCTTATCCAGTGCATAGATACCGACTGTCATAAAGACTTTGTATTCTTCATAGACCTTCAGCTGGATCTTCTTTGTCAGGGTATGGACCTCACCTGCTGTCAGGTTATCGGCGATCTCCACATGGACCGTACCGATCGCACTGTCGGGACCGTAGTTATGCAGGACCAGATCATAGGCCCCTTCAACACCCTCGATCTCTGCGATGGTCTTCTTCATCTCTGTAGCGACCTCTGTATCGGGACGCTTACCAATAATGCTGCCAAGAGATTCAAGCAGCATTTCCAAACCGGCTTTGATGATAAAGCAGGAAATGACCGCACCGAACCAGCCGTCCAGAGAGATCTTGAAGATCAGGGTGATCAGGGCACTGATCAAGGTCGATGCAGAGATGATGGCATCAAAGCTGGCATCCGCACCGGAGGCTACCAGGGCCTCAGAATGATATTTCTTTCCCTGGCCTTTGACATAGGCACCGAGGATCAGTTTGACCACGATGGCAACCGCAACGATCACCAAGGTAACGACAGAGTAATCAGGCATCTCCGGCGCAAAGATCTTCTTCACGGATTCCACCAAAGAAGCGGCACCGGCAGCGATAACGATGGCGGAGATGATGATGGCACTGAAATACTCGACGCGGCCATATCCGAAGGGATGCTCATCATCCGGCTTTCTCTTTGCCAGTTTGACACCCACAATGGTGATAACGGAGGACATGGCATCCGTCAGGTTATTGACTGCATCCAGCACGATGGCAATGGAACCGGAGATCAGTCCGACCAGTGCCTTGAAACCGGATAAAAAGATATTGGCAATGATACCCACAATACTGGTGCGGGTAATCTGTTTTTCTCTGTTGGATAATTCACTCATGGATCATTTCTCCTCACGATCATGTAACTTTTATATACCTGTCTTTATGACAAAAGCATTCATATTTGTCTTTCTATTATAACAGTTTTCTTCCCCTTGACAAATACCCCCGCAGGGTATATTATCTCATTATTGCATATACCCCCACAGGGTATAGTATCCAGCATTCATCTGATCACTTTGATCCATATATTATCTTTCAACTAAGGAGATCCGTCATGGAAGAAACCAAAGCTCTCTGCCCCGCCTGCCACGCAGCGGAAGGAAAGACCAAGGAACGTTCCGAAAAGGAATACAAAGATATGATCGTCCGCCTCAATCGCATTGAGGGACAGATCCGCGGCATCAAGCGCATGGTAGAGGAAAGTGCCTACTGCACCGATATCATCACTCAGGTGGCTGCGGTGACCGCTGCCCTGAACAGTTTCAACCGTGTTCTTTTAAACAACCATATCCGAAGCTGCGTCACGGAAGACATCCTCTCCGGCGGGGAAGAAAAGACCGATGAGCTCATTGCTCTGTTGCAGAAACTGATGAAATAAGGAGGAAGATCATGGAACAATATAATGTTACCGGCATGAGCTGTGCCGCCTGTAGTGCCCGCGTAGAAAAAGCAGTTTCAGCCGTCCCCGGTGTAACCTCCGTTGCTGTCAGCCTTCTCACCAACTCCATGGGCGTCGAAGGTAGTGCTTCCTCTTCCGATATTATCAAGGCTGTTACCGCCGCTGGATACGGTGCTTCCTTAAAAGGAGCTGCCGCTTCTGCTTCCATCACTTCCGATTCTCTGGAAGATACGGAGACTCCCAAGCTGATCAAACGCTTGAGCATCTCTGCTGTATTGACCCTTGTACTGATGTATTTCTCCATGGGACACATGATGTGGAACTGGCCTCTTCCCGCCTGGTTCGATGGCAATCATGTTGCCATGGGATTAGTCCAGCTGGTCCTTTCCGCTCTGGTCATGGTGATCAACCAGAAATTCTTTATCAGTGGTTTCACTTCTCTGATGCATAAAGCACCCAACATGGATACCCTGGTCGCCCTTGGTTCCATGTCCTCCTTTGTCTGGAGTGTCTTCGTTCTGTTTAGAATGACAGGTGCTGTCATGAATATGCAGCACGAGATGGTCATGACATTGATGGATCAGTTCTACTTTGAATCCGCTGCCATGATCCTGACTCTGATCACCGTAGGAAAGACCCTGGAGGCAAGATCCAAGGGAAAGACCACGGATGCCTTAAAGAGCCTGATGCGTCTGACTCCCAAGGAGGCCACCCTGGTCCGCGACGGCGTCGAAGTCACTGTTCCTGTTTCCCAGATTCTGAAGGGAGATCACTTTGTTGTCCGTCCCGGTGAGAGCATTCCCGTGGATGGTGTGATCCTGGAAGGCGCTACCGCTATCAATGAGTCAGCCCTGACCGGCGAGAGTATTCCTGTAGATAAGACCGTCGGAGACGGCATTTCCGCCGCTACCATCAATCAGTCCGGTTTCATCCTCTGTGAAGCCACCCGTGTCGGTGAAGATACCACCCTTTCCCAGATCATCAAGATGGTCTCCGATGCGGCAGCTACCAAGGCTCCCATTGCCAAGATCGCTGACAAGGTTTCCGGTGTCTTTGTCCCCGTAGTCATCTCGATTGCCCTCGTTACCCTGGCTGTATGGCTTCTCCTTGGCCACGAATTTCCCTATGCCCTGGAAAGAGCTATCTCCGTTCTGGTCACCAGCTGTCCCTGTGCCCTTGGACTGGCAACCCCGGTTGCCATCATGGTCGGAAACGGCGTCGGTGCCCGCAGCGGTATCCTCTTTAAGACCGCCGTCTCTCAAGAAGAGACCGGAAGGATCCAGATCGTCGCTCTTGATAAGACCGGTACCATTACCGAGGGATCTCCCCGTGTTACGGACCTGGTCGCTGCAGAAGGGATCTCCGAGAAGGAACTTCTTGAGAGTGCGTTCTCTCTGGAAGCAAAATCCGAGCATCCTCTTGCCAAAGCGATCCTATCCTTTGGTCAGGAACAGGGTCTGACTCCCATCGACACAGAAGACTTCACCGCCCTTCCCGGCAACGGACTCAGTGCTGTTATGAAAGGACATAAGCTTGTTGGCGGCAGCCTTCGCTATATGCAGAGTGTTCTTCCCGTCCCCACTTCCATCGTCAGCAAAGCAGAAGAACTCTCTACCCAGGGTAAGACTCCTCTTCTGT
>JAZUIK010000167.1:0-3510 GCA_045642205.1 Bianqueaceae bacterium | reverse complement strand
TATTATTGCGCTTTTTTCACTTTGATCGTTGCCGCATAAGCGCTATTGCAAAGACCAAGAACAGCAGAAATAATAAACAGTGTTTCGATGCCCAGCTGCTGCCAGATGTATCCACCGAATAATGCGATCAGAATAGTGATCAGATGATTGACGGAGATACCGGTAGAGATCGTTGCCTTCATCTCCTCCTGGGAGTCAGACAGGTCCTGCACATAGACATTACTTGCCATGGATGCCAGAGAAATAACGGAGTCAAGCACGTAGTTGACACAGCAAACAATAAATGCAATGTGCATGGGGAAAATGTGATGAGCGAATCCATAGAAGAAGCAAACGATCACCAAGATCAAGGTATCGGAGATCATGACGATCTTATATCCGATCTTGTCGATCAGCTTTCCGATCATGGGTGACAGAATAAAGGAAGCCATGGCAGATACCGCAAACAGAATACTGATTACGGCCGCATTTGCTCCATAGAACAGGATCAGTACGTAAGGACCAAAGGTAAAGAACACCTGCTTTCTGGCACCATAGAAGATCTCCAGCATATAGTACTTGGTGAACTTCTTTTTGAAATAGAAGCGACGTTTTGTACTGTCCGTCTGAGAATTACCGGTAATACCAAAGCTTGTCAGCATGGAGATCGCCGTAATGACTGCAGCGATCATAAAGAAAGTCTTATAAGGAGTCTTTCCTGCGATCAAGCTCAGAGCGATGATGATAACAAAGTATCCTACCAGAGTACCAACCTGATTGGCAGAGTTCTGATATCCAAGAGCGACACCGCCCTTTCCTTCTCTGGCATTACTTAGAGCAATGGAACTCTTCATACCCAGCTGGATATGTTCACCCAGAGAGTGGATGCAGATAGCTACGGTTACCAGGATCTTTGTGGGAGAGACAATCGCCAGCATACCCATACCGATCAGCATGATCACGGCACCGACCTTATACAGTTTCTCTGCAGAGAAGGTATAGAATACAGCCAGAATGAAGATCAGGAGCAATCCGGGAAGCTCTCTGAAAAACTCAGCGACGCCTCTGTCAAACTCTCCCATGGTAACGATCTCTGCCAGGTAATTGTCGATGATACCCTTATAGATACCATAAGCAAGACCGGTAGCGATAATGGAGATAAAGAATAATTGATACTTGGAACCTTCCTTGAAGGTGGATTTTAAGAAGTTCATGTTGTGCTTGTCCTATCTTTTGAACTGATTGTTACTTAATAGAAAGCAACCGGATCATTATACCAGATGCATCTTGATCTTCAAGCGATCATTTCCTTTTCCCTTACCTTTGGTGGCTTTCACATCAGCTACAGCTCCGGCAATGAGAGGCATACTGGGAGCGAGATGGCCAAGGTCCACATCTAAAAGGATCGGAACATCAAATTTCTCCAAAGCGTCCGTGTAGGCATTCAGTCGATCCACACCCATGATCACCTCATCATAATGAAGTGAACGTCCAATGATAAAGCCCTTTACATTTGTAAACCAGCCTGCCTGATCCAGCTGCCAGAGGGCTCGACGGATCGCCATAGGATTCAGGTCACAGGCTTCCAGGAACCAGATAATACCATCCTCTTCATATTTCTCGCAGAACTCCTTGGCTTTATCAAATTGTGTACCGCAAAGAGTGACCAAGCAATCCAGACATCCACCGATCAGACGACCGGAAAACTCCACCTTATTCTTTCCTCCTGCATGGATCTGCATGGAAAAAGGTTCGGTCATATTGCTGCCTGCATAAGGATCATCCGTATCACTGCCTTCTCTCTCCCACTTTTCATAGTTAGAAACCTTCAGTGATTTTCCCGTAAGGATCTTGAAAGCATCCTTTACATTAGGATCGATAGGCTTTGTACCGAACCCTCCGGCACAGGGTCCATAGATCGCTGCCGTATCGCATAAAGTAGGCAAGGTAAAGGTCAGATTGGTATTATCGGAAAATCCCATATACCAGATGGGCTTGCTAACTTTGATGGCCCCGAAGTTGATATAAGGAAGATCTTCGCACATGGTCTCACCTCCGCCGACGGAGATGATCACATCTGCTTTATCATTAAGAAAGAATTCGTTGATCTCTTCTCCGCAGGCTTCCGGGGTATTGCTCTTTCCAACACCGCGGTCCATCAGACAGTTTGGGCCCACCTCTACCTGATAGCCCCATTTCTTAAATCGTTTGACTGCTTTCTTCAAACGACTAAGATAAGGCTCTGTGGTACAGCCAAAAGATGGAGCTACCAGACCGATGCGGTCTCCTTCTTTCAAAAATGCAGGATATTTCATGATATATTCCTTTCAGACACTTACCTAAACAGGTACAACAAGTCTTTTATGATCATATAATTGTATATTTTGATGAAACGGAAATATTCCGCAAAATATTCTATCATTGTAGTATGAAAATAACAATGCTGCATTCTGCTTGGAATCCTGTAAACCTATTGACTTTCAACCTCGGTTGAGTTATTCTTACGGAGATTGTGGAGGTTCCACATTCACACTTTTTTAACGATTTTCAGGTCGAAAGTTTTAGCTCGTGCTACAACCGACTTCCTGATCTTTGAATTACAATTTAAAAAGGAGAAAACCAAATGGCAAACATCGATTTGACTAAGTACGGTATTACCGGTACTACTGAGATTGTTTACAATCCCAGTTTCGAAGAGCTTTTTGCAGAAGAGACCAAGGCTGGTCTGGAGGGCTATGAAGTCGGCCAGAACACTGAGCTTGGTACCGTGAACGTTATGACCGGTATCTACACCGGACGTTCTCCTAAGGATAAGTATATCGTCATGGACGAGAACTCCAAGGACACCGTATGGTGGACCACCAAGGAGTATCCCAATGACAACCACCCCATGACCGAAGAGACCTGGGCTGTTGTTAAGGACATCGCTAAGAAGGAGCTCTCCAACAAGCGTCTGTTTGTTGTTGATGCATTCTGCGGTGCTAACGCTGACTCCCGTATGGCTATCCGTTTCGTCGTTGAGGTTGCTTGGCAGGCTCACTTCGTAAAGAACATGTTCATCATCCCCACTGAGGAAGAGCTGGCTAACTTCGAGCCTGACTTCGTTGTTTACAACGCTTCCAAGGCCAAGGTTGAGAACTATGCTGAGCTTGGTCTGAACTCCGAGACCTGTGTTGCATTCAACATCACCTCTCGTGAGCAGGTTATCGTTAACACCTGGTACGGCGGCGAGATGAAGAAGGGTATGTTCTCCATGATGAACTACTACCTGCCTCTGAAGGGTATGGCTTCCATGCACTGCTCCGCTAACACCGATATGGAAGGTAAGAATACCGCAATCTTCTTCGGTCTGTCCGGAACCGGTAAGACCACCCTTTCCACCGATCCCAAGCGTCTTTTGATCGGCGATGACGAGCACGGCTGGGATGACAACGGTGTCTTCAACTTCGAAGGCGGCTGCTACGCTAAGGTTATCGGTCTGGACAAGGAGTCCGAGCCCGACATCTTCAACGCAATCAAGCGCAACGCTCT
>JAZUIK010000166.1:0-23234 GCA_045642205.1 Bianqueaceae bacterium | reverse complement strand
TTGTCATGTGTTTTCATACTATATATATTGGAGAGGAGATCCGTCTCTATGAAATTCATTTCCTGGAATGTCAATGGTTTGCGTGCCTGTATGGGCAAGGGATTTAAGGACTTCTTTGATCAGATCGATGCAGATGCTTTTTGCCTGCAGGAGACTAAGCTGCAGGGAGGGCAGATCGATTTTGCGCCGGAAGGTTATCATGCCTACTGGAACTATGCAGAAAAGAAAGGTTACTCCGGTACAGCGATCTTTGCAAAAAAGGAACCTGTCAGTGTCCGTTATGGACTGGGTATCGAGGAACATGATCATGAAGGCAGAGTCATCACGCTGGAATATGAGAAGTTCTTTCTTATTACAGTATATGTTCCCAATTCCCAGGATGAACTCAAGAGACTGGATTATCGTATGAGCTGGGAGGATGCCTTCTTTGACTATGTGAAGAAACTGGAGGAATCCAAACCGGTCATTTACTGTGGTGATCTGAATGTGGCTCATAAGGAGATCGATCTGAAGAACCCCTCGTCCAATCATCACAATGCAGGATTCACGGACGAAGAGAGAGGAAAGTTCCAAAGAGCCATGGATAATGGTTTGGTGGATACCTTCCGCTATTTCTATCCGGATCAGAAGGAGATCTACTCCTGGTGGAGCTATCGCTTTAACTCCCGTGCACGAAATGCAGGGTGGAGGATCGACTATTTCGTCGCAAGCGAAGCATTAAAGGACAGTTTGAAGGACGCGAAGATCCATACCGAGATCTTTGGTTCTGACCATTGTCCTGTCGAATTAGAGATCAACATCGACTAAGGAAGAAAATCTTCTAAAAGTCCGATGTAGAACTTTTTGGATGATATTTATGCAATGTGCACAATAAATGCAACAAAATAACCTTGTAATTTCTACATGAGAAATTTTGGGTTTTTTAAGAAAATGTTGCATCGAAATGGGGTATTGCAGTATAATATTCAGGCGTGACATTGAGAACGATGATCCGGGAGGTTGCACAGACCCTCTCACGGTTCTGTGGTAATTCACGGGGAGCGAATGTCCAGTTCACGAAACTGACGGCAAAGTCACTGTACAATTGAAAAACGTGGAGTTGAAATCCTGTTTTGGCTTGTTTACAGGATGGAAACACACGGGTGTGTGTACAGTCACTAAATGCTGCAACTAAGCGGTTTCGAGGGCACTCAGAAATCGCTAAATAGCGCAAAAGGAGGCTGTTTTTTTATGGCAGAAAAGAAAGCAACAAAGATCCGCATCACTCTGAAAGCTTATGATCATCAGATCATCGATCAGGCTGCTCAGAAGATCGTGGAGACAGTAGAACGCAACGGTGCTAAGGTAAGTGGTCCTATCCCGCTTCCCACCCAGAAGGAAGTTGTTACTATCCTTCGTGCAGTTCACAAGTACAAGGATGCAAGAGAGCAGTTCGAGCAGAGAACCCACAAGCGTCTGATCGATGTTCTTGAGCCCAACAAGAAGGTACTTGAGGCTCTTAGCAAGCTGGAACTTCCCGCTGGCGTAGACATTCAGGTAGCTGCAAAGAACTAAAAGGTTTTCAAACAAGCAAAAAACCCCAAAACAGTCGGTTATTTATGTTGACATATATGATGCCAGCTTAGTGACCTAGGAAGAACCGGTTGAAAGACCGGGTCCGCTGTAGATTATTAGGAGGTACCACCATGAAGAAAGCCATTCTGGCTAAGAAGATCGGCATGACGCAGATCTTCAATCAGGAGACCGGCGAGATGATTCCCGTTACGGTCCTTGAGGCAGGTCCCTGCAGTGTTATGCAGGTTAAGACCGTTGAGAATGATGGCTATTCAGCCGTCAAGGTCGGCTTCGGTGAGATTCGCGAGAAGCTCGTCAACAAGCCTGATCAGGGTCAGTTCAAGAAGGCAGGAGTTCCTGTTAAGAGAACGATCCGTGAGTTCCGTCTTGAGAATGCAGAGAACTACGAAGTAGCATCTGAGATCAAGGCAGACGTTTTCGAAGTTGGTGACAAAGTTGATGTTGCCGGCATTTCCAAAGGTAAAGGTTACCAGGGTGCTATCCATCGCTTCGGCTTCAGCCGTGGACCGATGGAGCATGGTTCCAAATATCACCGCCATGCAGGTTCTATGGGCGCTTCCTCAGATCCGGCGCGTGTATTCAAGGGCAAGAAGCTTCCCGGACACATGGGAAATGTTCATGTCACTGTTCAGAACCTTGAGGTTGTTCGTGTTGACGCTGAGCGCAACCTGCTGCTGATCAAGGGTTCTGTACCCGGACCGAAGAAGGCTGTTGTTACTGTTATCAACAGCGTGAAGGCTTAACGATCGATCGATCGTTTCACATTTCGCCGATGAGATATCGGCTGAAGGAGGAATCAACACATGGCTAAAGTTGCTGTTTATAAGATGGATGGCACTGAGAGCGGTTCCCTTGAGCTCAAGGACAGCGTTTTCGGTGTAGAAGTCAAAGTAGCTCTTATGCATGAAGCTGTGGTTGCTCATCTTGCTAATCGCAGACAGGGCACCCAGAGTGCTAAGACTCGTGGAGAAGTTAACGGTGGCGGAAGAAAGCCCTACCGTCAGAAGGGCACCGGTCGTGCTCGTCAGGGATCCATCCGTTCACCTCAGTGGGTCGGCGGTGGTGTCGTATTCGCACCCAAACCCCGCGACTACGCAATGAAGATGAACAAGAAGGCTCGCCGCGGAGCTATCCGTTGCGCCCTGACCACTCGTGTTCAGGAGAACAAGCTCACTGTTCTTGAGACTCTTGCTCTGAGCGAGATCAAGACCAAGGAGATGAAGAAGGTTCTCGACCAGTTCGATCTGACCAAGGCTCTGATCGTCCTGACCGACGAAGATACCAACGCAGTTCTCTCTGCTCGCAATATCCCGAACGTAAAGACCATTCCTGCTGATCAGGTTAATGTCTATGACGTTCTTAAGTATGAGAACCTGGTAGCAAGCAAGGCTGCTATCGCGAAGATTGAAGAGGTGTTTGAGTAATGGCTGACATCAAGTATTATGACGTTATCCTCAAGCCCGTGATCACTGAGAAGTCCATGGAGCTGCTGAGTGAAAAGAAATACACCTTCCTCGTAAATCCCGATGCCAACAAGATCCAGATCCGCGAAGCGGTTGAAAAGATGTTTGATGGCGCTAAGGTTAAGAAAGTCAACACCATGAACCAGCGCGGTAAGAACAAGCGTCGTGGTTACACCATGGGACGTACCAATGCCATCAAGAAGGCAATTGTTACTCTGACTGAGGACAGCAAGGACATCGAGTTCTTTGAGGGCATCTGATCCAGAGGGAAACAGATCCGGTAATTTCATTTTTAGAATGAAGTGTATCGAAAGGAGAAAATATAATGGCTATTAAAACATTTAAGCCTTATACCGCTTCTCGCAGAAACATGACTACTTCCGCTTTCAGTGAGATCACTAAGAGCACTCCTGAGAAGTCCCTGACCGTTCGTGTCAAGAACACTGCAGGACGTAATAGTTATGGTAAGATCACCGTTCGTCATCACGGCGGTGGAGCTAAGAAGCTTTACAGAATTATCGACTTCAAGAGAAACAAGGACAACATCCCCGCAAAGGTTGTTGCAATCGAGTATGACCCCAACCGCAGCGCAAACATCGCTCTGCTTGCTTACGCTGATGGTGTTAAGGCTTACATCCTTGCTCCTGAAGGACTGAAGGTCGGACAGACCGTTATGAGCGGTGAGGGCGCTGAGATCCGTGTTGGTAACACTCTTCCCATGAAGAACATCCCCACCGGTACCAGCATCCACAACATCGAGATGAAGCCCGGTAAGGGTGGCCAGATGGTTCGTGCAGCCGGAACTGCTGCTCAGCTGATGGCTAAGGAAGGTAAGTTCGCTACCCTTCGTCTTCCCTCCGGTGAGATGAGAATGGTTCCCATCGAGTGCCGCGCTACCATCGGTCTTGTTGGTAACGGAGATCACGAGCTGGTTAAGATCGGTAAGGCTGGTCGTACCCGTAACATGGGTATCCGTCCCACCGTACGTGGATCTGCCATGAACCCCAATGACCATCCTCATGGTGGTGGTGAGGGTAAGGCACCTGTAGGTCGTCCCAGTCCTATGACTCCTTGGGGCAAGCCTGCTATGGGTCTTAAGACTCGCGGTAAGAAGCATTCCGACAAGTACATCGTACGTAGTCGTAAGAACAGTAAGTAAGGAGGGCAAGTAAAATGTCGCGTTCTTTAAAGAAAGGTCCCTTCGCGGATGCATCTTTATTAAAGAAAGTTGATGCGCTGAACGCATCCGGCGATAAGCAGGTTATCAAGACCTGGTCTCGCCGTTCCACTATTTTCCCGTCTTTCGTCGGCCACACTTTTGCGGTTCATGATGGAAGAAAGCATGTTCCGGTCTATGTAACGGAAGATATGGTTGGCCATAAGCTTGGCGAATTTGTTGCAACCCGCACCTATCGCGGTCACGGCAAAGACGAAAAGAAAGGCTCCGTACGTTAACCGTTCGGATTAAGGAGGATAAAAAATGGCATTAGGACATAGAAGCCAGATTAAGAGAGAGCGTAATGCTCAGAAGGATCTTCGCCCCAGAGCAAAGGTTACCTTCGTCCGCATTTCTCCCCTTAAGGCTAAAATTGTACTGGACACCATCAAGGGCAAGGACGTTGCACTTGCTTCTGCTATCTTGGCTGCTACTCCGAACGAGGGCGCAAGAATCATCAGCAAGGTTCTTGATTCTGCAGTAGCAAATGCAGAGTATGCAGCTGCTGAGCGTGATATGGATATCGATACCACTAAGCTGTACGTTCAGGAAGCTTACGCAAATCAGGGAACTACTCTGAAGCGTATCCGTCCCCGTTCTCAGGGTCGTGCAGATCGTATCCTGAAGAAGACCAGCCACATCACGATCATTCTCAACGAGAGATAAGGAGGAGACTCATGGGTCAGAAAGTAAATCCGCATGGACTGAGAGTCGGTGTAATCAAAGATTGGGATACCAAGTGGTATGCCGATTCTAAAGAATTCGGAGATCTCCTGGTTGAGGATCATAAGATCCGTAACTACCTGAAGGAAAAGCTCTATCAGGCAGGTATCTCCAAGATCGAAATCGAGCGTGCTGCCGGCCGCATCAAGGTGATCATCAACACCGCAAAGCCCGGTATCATCATCGGTAAGGAAGCTGCAGGCGTTAAGGCTCTGAAGGATGACCTTCAGAAGATGACCAACGCTAAGGTTTCCCTGAATATTGTTGAAGTTAAGCGCCCTGAGCGTGACGCACAGCTTGTTGCTGAGAACATTGCTAAGCAGCTGGAGGAGCGTGTTTCCTTCCGTCGTGCAATGAAGAAGGCTATGAGCGGCGCCATGAAGGCAGGTGCAAAAGGAATCAAGACCACCGTTGGTGGACGTGTAGGCGGCGCCGAGATCGCTCGTGACGAGTCTTACAATGAGGGAGTTCTTCCTCTTCAGACTCTGCGTGCTAACATCGACTACGGTTTCGCTGAAGCTAACACCGCTTATGGTAAGCTTGGTGTTAAGGTTTGGATCAACCATGGTGAGGTTCTTCCCAACCGTGCAAAAAAAGAAGGGAGCGATAACTAATGTTAATGCCGAAGAGAGTTATGCATCGTAAGCAGTTCCGCGGTTCCATGGCTGGTAAGGTCATGCGCGGTAACCGTATCACTTACGGTGAGTTTGGCCTCGTTGCCGATTCCCCCGCTTGGGTTAGATCTAATCAGATCGAGGCTGCCCGTGTCGCTATGACTCGTTACGTAAAGCGTGGCGGTCAGGTATGGATCAAGATCTTCCCTGACAAGCCCGTAACCGCAAAGCCTGCTGAAACTCGAATGGGTTCCGGTAAGGGAAGCGTTGAGTACTGGGTAGCAGTAGTTAAGCCCGGTCGTGTTCTCTTTGAGATCGCCGGTGTTGATGAAGCAGTTGCTCGTGAGGCACTTCGTCTCGCTATGCACAAGCTCCCCTGCAAATGCAAGATCATGTCTAAGGCCGACCTCGATGCCGTGGTCGATGCCAAGCAGTGATCGGTAGATATAGAGGATGGTGAACACAAGTGAAGAAAACAGAATTCTTTAACGATATGAAGGTTAAGAGCTCTGAAGAACTGCAGAAGGAACTGACCGCTGCAAAGAAAGAGCTTTTCAATCTCCGTTTCCAGAACGCCACCAATCAGCTGAACAACACGGCAAGAATCCACGAGGTTCGTAAGAACATCGCTCGTATTCAGACCCTGTTGACTGAAAAAGCGAATCAGTAACGGATAACAGGAGGATTTAACTTTGGAAAGAAATCTTCGTAAGACCATGGTTGGTCTTGTCTCCAGCGATAAGATGGATAAGACCGTAGTTGTTAGCGTTGTTAACAACGTTAAGCATCCGGTTTATGGCAAGATCATGAAGAAGACTTATACACTGAAGGCTCATGACGAGAATAACGAATGCCATGTAGGCGATCGCGTTATGGTCATGGAGACCCGCCCGCTGTCCAAGGACAAGAGATGGCGTGTCGTCGAGATCATCGAGAGAGCAAAGTAATTTAGGAGGACTCAAGGCATGTTACAGACAGAAAGTAGGCTGGTTGTTGCTGACAACACCGGTGCCAAGGAACTCCTTGTCATCCGTGCTCTCGGTGGCTCCACCCGTAAGTATGCCGCTGTAGGTGATATTGTTGTTTGCTCTGTTAAGGAAGCAACACCCGGCGGAGTTGTAAAGAAAGGCGATGTGGTCAAGGCCGTAATCGTACGTACCAAGAAGCCCACCCGCCGTAAGGACGGCAGCTACATTCGTTTCGACGAGAACGCTGCAGTTATTATCAAGGAAGATCTGAATCCCACCGGAACCCGTATTTTCGGGCCCGTAGCCAGAGAGCTCAGAGAGAAGAAGTTCATGAAGATCCTCTCTCTTGCTCCTGAAGTACTTTAATAGGAGGTGTCACAATGAGCGCATTGAAGATCAAAAAGGGTGACACTGTTAGAGTTATCACCGGTAAGGACAAAGGCAAAGAAGGAAAGGTTCTCGTAACTGACGCAGCCTCCAGCAGAGTCATTGTTGAAGGCGTGAACATGATCACCAAGCATCAGAAGCCCAACGGCATGAATCAGGGTGGCATTGTTCATCAGGAGGCTCCGATCCATGTATCTAACGTCATGCTCGTTCATGACGGAAAGACCACTCGTGTTGGTATCAAGACTGAGACCAAGACTGTAGATGGTAAAGAAGTCGTCACTCGCAGTCGTTTCGCTAAGAACGGCGGCGACCTGCTCGACTAATGAGGAGGGAACATCAGATGAGTAGCCGAATGAAAGAAAACTACAAAAATAACATCGTTCCTGCACTGATCAAGAAGTTCAACTACCAGAATCCTATGGAAGTTCCGAAGCTTGACAAGATCGTCATCAACATGGGTGTTGGTGAGGCTAAGGAGAACCCCAAGGCTCTGGAAGGTGCTGTGAATGATCTGACCATCATCTCCGGACAGAAGCCCATCGTTACTAAGGCAAAGAAGTCTATCGCAAACTTCAAGCTGCGTGAGGGAATGTCTATCGGATGCAAGGTCACCCTTCGTGGTGAGAAGATGTACGATTTTGCTGATCGTCTCATCTCTCTTGCACTTCCCCGTGTACGTGACTTCCGTGGAGTCAGCGCTGATTCCTTTGATGGCCGCGGCAACTATGCCCTGGGTATCAAGGAGCAGCTGATCTTCCCTGAGATCAGTTACGACAAGATCGACAAAGTACGCGGTATGGACATTATTTTCGTTACTACTGCAAACACTGACGAGGAAGCTAAGGAGCTTCTGGCTCAGATGGGAATGCCCTTTGTAAAGTAAGGCTAATTAGGAGGAAAAGTTCACATGGCAAAGACATCCATGAAGATCAAACAGCAGCGTACCCCTAAGTTCTCTACCAGAGCTTACACTCGCTGCAAGATCTGCGGCCGTCCGCATTCCGTTCTTCGTAAGTACGGTATCTGCCGCATCTGCTTCCGCGAATTGGCCTACAAGGGCGAAATTCCGGGTGTTAAAAAGGCCAGCTGGTAAGGCTAGGTTATCTTAGAGTAAATGAGGAGGTAAATCCAAATGGCTATGAGTGATCCCATTGCTGATATGCTGACCCGCATCCGCAACGCTAACATCGCAAAGCATGACAGCGTTGACGTTCCTTACTCCAAAGAGAAAGCAGCTATCGCTGAGATTCTTCTGAAGGAAGGATATATCAAGAAGCAGGAAGTCGTTGCAGACGGCAATTTTAAGACCATTCGCATTACCCTTAAGTACGGTAAGGACAAGAATGATAAGGTTATTACCGGTATTAAGAGAATCTCGAAGCCTGGTCTTCGAGTATATGCAGGAAAAGATGAACTGCCCAAGGTTCTTGGCGGTTTCGGTACAGCGATCATTTCCACGAACAAAGGTGTTCTCACTGACAAGGAAGCTCGTAAAGAGGGTGTTGGTGGAGAAGTCATCTGCTTCGTATGGTAATCTCGCTCGAATATAGGAGGTAATAAGCATGTCTCGTATCGGGAGAATGCCTGTTGAAATTCCTGCTGGTGTTGAGATCAAGATCGATAACAACACTGTAACCGTAAAGGGACCTAAGGGAGAGCTTTCTAAGAGCTTCCCGGCAGAGATTTCTATCAAACAGGAAAACGGCGTGGTTAATGTTACCCGCCCCAATGATGAGAAGAAGAACAAAGCACTCCACGGTCTGACCCGAGTGCTGATTCAGAACATGGTTATCGGTGTAACTCAGGGTTACGAAAAGAAGCTCGAGTTCATCGGTGTTGGTTACAGAGCAGCTAAGTCCGGTAAGAACTTGAATCTGTCTCTTGGATACTCCCATCCCATCGTGATGGAAGATCCCGAAGGTATCACCACCGAAGTACCGGATACCACTCATGTTATCGTAAAGGGCATCGACAAGGAGAAGGTCGGCCAGCATGCAGCAAACATTCGTTCCAAGCGTGCTCCTGAGCCTTACCATGGTAAGGGTGTTCGTTACGAAGGTGAGAACGTTCGTCGTAAAGTCGGTAAGACCGGTAAGTAAGGTAAGGGGGATATATTCTAAATGGTTAAGAAAGCAGCAAGCAATCGCGCAACCAAGCATTACAGAATGCGTAAGAATATCGTCGGCACTACTCAGCGCCCTCGCCTTAGCGTTTTCCGCTCTGACAAGCACATTTATGCACAGATCATCGATGACACCGCATCCGCAACTATCGTCTCTGCTTCTACCGTAGAGAAGGAGATTGCTGGCACTGTAGAGTTCACCAATACCATCGAAGCTGCTCAGGCAGTTGGTACTGCTGTTGCTAAGCGTGCACTTGAGAAGGGAATCGACACTGTCGTATTCGACCGTGGCGGTTATCTGTATCACGGAAAAGTCCAGGCACTGGCTGATGCTGCCAGAGAAGCCGGATTGAAGTTTTAATCACGGAGGCGCATGAATGAATAACAATAGAATCGATGCAAGCACTCTTGGAGAGCTTGAATCCAAAACAGTTACCATCAAGCGTGTAACCAAGGTCGTTAAGGGTGGTAAGAACATGAAGTTCACTGCACTCGTCGTTGTCGGCGATCGCAATGGCCATGTTGGTTACGGCTTAGGTAAGTCCCGCGAAATTCCCGAAGCAATCCGCAAGGGAGAAGAAGCGGCTAAGAAGAATATGGTATCCGTTCCTATGAACGATGCGAACTCCATTCCCTACAGCACCAAGGGTGTTCACGGCAGTGCTTCTATCCTGCTGATGACCGCTGCTGAAGGTACCGGTATCATCGCTGGTGGCCCCGCTCGTGCCGTTCTGGAGCTTGCAGGTATCAAGAACATTCGTACTAAGTCTCTCAGCTCCAACAACAAGAACAACGTTGTTGCTGCTACTGTTGCAGGTCTTAAGGGAATTCAGACTCCCGAAGAGATCGCTCGCAAGCGCGGCAAGACTGTTGCTGAGATCTTAGGCTAAGGAGGTAGCGAAAATGAGCAAACTGAAGATCACTCTCGCTAAGTCCACTATCGCAGCTGTTCCCAAGCATCGTAAGGTCGTTGAGGCTCTTGGCCTCACCAAGACCGGCCGCAGCGTTATCCAGCCCGATAACGCAGCAATCCGCGGCATGATCGCTGCAGTACAGCACCTGGTCAAAGTAGAAGAAATTGAGGACTAAGGAGACTAAACATGAACTTAACAGATTTGAAGCCGAATGAAGGCGCCAAGAAAGCTGGTTTCCGCGTCGGCCGCGGTCATGGTTCGGGAAATGGTAAGACCTCCGGTCGCGGCATGAACGGACAGAAGTCCCGCAGCGGCGGCGGTGTTCGTCCCGGTTTCGAGGGCGGCCAGATGCCTCTGTACAGACGTCTTCCCAAGCGTGGTATCAACAAGAAGAACAGACGTGAGATCGTAGAGATCGTTGCTATCAATGTAGATCGTCTGAACATCTTCGAGGACGGCGCTATCGTTACCGCTGAAGCTCTGAGAGAAGCTGGCGTTGTCAGCAACACCAGAGACGGCGTTAAGATCCTTGGCAATGGCGAACTCACCAAGAAGCTCACCGTTAAGGTTGGCAGCTACTCTGAGGGCGCTAAGGCAAAGATCGAGGCAGCCGGCGGCACTGCTGAATAAGTAGTGAACCAACACCTGCTGATTTTTAGGCAAACCTAAGAAGAGCATAAAAGGAGGGACAGTACTTGTTTAGCACAATCAAGAACATTTTCAAAATTCCTGACCTCCGGAGAAGGATCTTATACACCATGGGCCTTCTGGCTCTGGTACGTCTTGGATCCCTGATTCCCAGTCCTCTGATGGATGCCACGGCAGTTCAGACATTCTTTGGAAGCGCAAACGGCGTACTTCAGCTTTTCGACATTATGTCCGGAAGCGCTTTCTCTCAGATGAACCTGTTCGCCATGGGTATCACACCCTACATCAACAGTTCGATTATCATCAGCTTGTTGACTGTTGCGATTCCTAAGCTGGAAGAGCTTCAGAAGGATGGAGAATCCGGACGAAAGAAGATTTCCCAATATACCCGTTATCTGACGGTTATCCTCGCACTCATTCAGGCCTTCGGTATTTCCTTCGGCCTGAAGAATGCCTTCAACACCGAGATCGGTCTTGCATGGTCCATTATCTGTTCCATGGCCGTTCTTACTGCTGGAAGCATGTTCACTATGTGGATCGGCGAGGCAATCACGGAGAAGGGCATCGGCAATGGTATCTCCTTGATCATTATGGTCAACGTACTGAGCCGTATCCCCTCCATCATCTCTCAGATCGGCAGCTACAATAACATTGTCATGGACATCGTTATTATCGTCGTAATGTTGGCCGTTGCAGCCTTTGTTGTTATCCTGGAACTTGCTCAGCTGCAGATTCCGGTACAGTATGCAAAGCGTATGCAGGGCAGAAAGCAGTACGGCGGCAGCTCCACCTTCATCCCGATCAAGGTCAATATGGCCGGAGTTATCCCGATCATCTTTGCAGTCTCTATCATGAGCATGCCCGGACTGATCACCGGATTCTTCAACTCCAATCCCGGCGGTTGGTGGGGAGCAACTCTGAAGTGGTTGAATACATCTCATCCCTTCGGCGCTTGCCTCTACGTCGTTCTGATCATCTTCTTCACTTACTTCTACGCATCTATTACGTATAATCCGAGAGAAATCTCCGATAATCTGAAGAAGAACGGTGGATTCATTCCTGGTATCAGACCCGGTGCACCCACCACTGAGTATCTCGAAAAGAGATCTAAGGCAGTTATCACGATCGGTGCCATCATGCTGGCTATCATCGCCATCTTCCCGATCGTCCTGCAGTTCATCTTTAATGTTGATAACCTTTCTATCAGCGGTTCCTCTATGATGATCGCTATCGGTGTTGCACTCGAAACTGTTAAGCAGATCGAGAGCCAGATGGTAATGCGTCATTACAAGGGATTCCTGTCTGAATAATAAGGAGAGATTACATGAAGCTTATACTGCTCGGCGCCCCTGGCGCAGGTAAAGGCACCCAGGCAACCCGCCTGGCTGAACGTTATCAGATCCCGCACATTTCCACCGGCGATATTTTCCGCGCTAACATCAAGGGAAATACGCCTCTGGGAATGAAGGCAAAGGAATTCATGGATCAGGGTCAGCTTGTTCCCGATGAAATCACCATCGGCATGCTCATGGATCGTATTCACGAAGAGGATTGCCAGAACGGATACATTTTAGACGGTTTCCCCAGAACCATCGCTCAGGCTAATGCCCTGGACGCTGTTGAGGAAGTCGACGCGGCTGTGAATGTAGATGTTCCCGACGAAACCATCGTGAAGCGTATGAGCGGTCGACGTGTTTGCCCCAAGTGCGGTGAACCATATCATACCAAGTACAAGATCCCGGCTAAGGAAGGCATCTGCGACAGATGTGGATCTGAGCTGATCATCCGTAAGGACGATGAGCCCGCCACTGTTCTGATGCGTCTGGAAGTCTATCACGACCAGACAGCTCCTCTTATCGACCATTACACCGCTCTGAACAAGCTGGTCACCGTCGATGGAACCCAGGAGCTCACCACCGTAACCGATGCGATCGTACAGGCACTTGGCGAGTGATCGCGAGTAGCCAGGAGGTTTGAATGTCCAAGAATGACGTAATTGAAGTTGAAGGCGTTGTTGTAGAAAAGCTTCCCAACGCAATGTTCACCGTAAAGCTGGAGAACGGCGTTGAGATCCTTGCTCACATCAGCGGCAAGCTTCGACAGAACTACATCAAAATTTTACCGGGAGATAAGGTCAAGATGGAGCTTTCTCCCTACGACTTAACAAAAGGCCGTATCGTCTGGAGAGCGAAATAACAGACGGTACAGGAAAGGAGCGAAAAATGAAAGTTCGTTCATCAGTAAAGCCTATGTGTGAGAAGTGCAAGGTAATCAAGCGCCATGGAAAGGTCATGGTTATCTGCATTAACCCCAAGCATAAGCAGAAACAAGGTTGATTAGGAGGATAAACCATGGCACGTATTTCAGGCGTTGATCTGCCCAATGAAAAGCGAGTCGAATATGGTCTGACCTACATCTATGGAATCGGCCATACCAGCGCCCTTCGTATCCTGAAGGAAGCTGGTGTCAATCCCGACACTCGTTGCCGCGATCTGACCGACGAAGAAGTAGGTAAGATTCGTAACGTGATCGATGAGACTCAGACAGTAGAAGGTGACCTTCGTCGTGAGGTTGCTCTGAACATCAAGCGTCTCACCGAGATCAGCTGCTACAGAGGAATTCGTCATAGAAGAAGTCTTCCTGTCCGTGGTCAGAACACGAAGAACAATGCACGTACCCGCAAAGGTCCTCGTCGTACGATCGCAAATAAGAAGAAGTAATTTAGGAGGAGTTTAACGTGGCACCTAAGAAAGCTGTTAAAAAGGCAACTGCAGCTAATCGCCGTCGCGCTCGTAAGAACGTTGACAAGGGCGTAGCTCATATCCAGTCTTCATTCAATAACACCATCGTCACCATGACCGATACTCAGGGTAATGCTCTGAGCTGGGCAAGTGCAGGTGGACTCGGATTCCGCGGTTCTCGTAAGAACACTCCCTATGCAGCTCAGATGGCAGCAGAGACCGCTGCAAAGGCTGCAATGGATCACGGTCTTAAGACCGTAGAAGTAAACGTAAAGGGACCCGGTGCTGGCCGTGAGGCTGCTATCCGTGCCCTGCAGGCTGCCGGCCTGGAAGTAACTGCCATCCATGACGTTACTCCCGTTCCTCATAACGGATGCCGCCCGCCCAAGCGTAGAAGAGTCTAATAGGAGGTTGAAGACTAATGGCAAGAGATAATACCCCTATTCTGAAGAGATGCAGAATGCTGGGACTTGATCCCGCTTACCTGGGTATGGACAAGAAGTCCACCCGTACCAAGATCCGTGGTAACAAGAAGAAGTCTGAGTACGGTACTCAGATGATCGAGAAGCAGAAGGCAAAGTTCATCTATGGTGTTCTTGAGAAGCCTTTCCGCAACTACTTTGACAAGGCTAGCCGTATGAAGGGTCAGAGCGGTGAGAACCTGCTCATCATCCTTGAGTCTCGTCTTGACAATGTTATCTTCCGTCTTGGCTGGGCTCGTACCCGTAAGGAAGCTCGTCAGATCGTAGATCACAAGCACGTTAGCGTAAACGGCAAGACCGTTAACATTCCTTCCTACCTTGTTAAGGCTGGAGATGTTATCGAGATCCGTGAGAAGTATAAGAGTGCACAGCGTTACAAGGATATCCTGAACGCAGTTGCAGGACGTGTTGTTCCTGAGTGGCTTACTTCTGACACCGAGAACCTCAAGGGAACCGTTGTCACTGCTCCTAAGAGAGAGCAGATCGACGTACCGGTTAACGAGATGGCTATCGTCGAGTTGTATAACAAGTAATAACACCCATTAACCCACCCCGGACATAGAGATAAGGAGATTTCCTGTGTTTGAATTTGAGAAACCACGTATTGATGTAATGGACCTCAGCGAAGACGGAACCTACGGTAAGTTCGTTGTTGAGCCCCTTGAAAGAGGATACGGCACAACTCTTGGAAACTCTCTGCGCAGAATCATGCTTTCCTCCCTTCCCGGAGCAGCAATTTCCTCCATCAAGATCGATGGAGTTCTGCATGAGTTTTCCACGATCCCCGGAGTTAAGGAAGATGTCTCTGAGATCATCCTGAACCTCAAGAAGGTCGCAATCAAGTCTCACACCGATAGAAACGATCCTAAAAACGCATATATCGAGTTTGAAGGTGAGGGAATCGTCCGTGCTCGCGACATTAAGATGGATAGTGACTACGAAGTCAAGAATCCTAACCAGATCATCGCTACTCTTAGCGGCGGTCCGGAATCTAAGCTCGCGATCGACATGACCATCACCAAGGGTCGCGGTTATGTGGGCGCTGACAAGAATAAGTCCGAGAATACTCCTATCGGAGTAATCCCGATCGACTGTCTGTACTCTCCTGTCGAGCGTGTCAACTTCAAGGTTGAGAATACTCGTGTCGGTCAGATCACTGACTACGATAAGCTCACCATGGAAGTTTGGACCAACGGCACCACCAAGCCTGACGATGCAGTCAGCTTGGCAGCTAAGGTTCTGAACGACCACCTGGCACTGTTCATTGATCTTTCCGAAAACGCTAAGACGACGGAAGTTCTCGTAGTTAAGGAGCAGGAACCCAAGGGTAAGACCCTGGAGACCACCATCGAAGAGCTTGACCTCTCCGTACGTTCCTATAACTGCCTGAAGAGAGCTAACATCAACACCGTTGAGGATCTGACCAATAAGACCGAAGAGGAAATGATGAAAGTTCGTAATCTGGGACGTAAGTCTCTGGATGAAGTACTTGGCAAGCTCCATGACATGGGACTTGCACTTCGTGTAGCACACGAAGAATAAAATAGTAACCACTTCGTGGTGACTATCAGCAAATCCAATGGATTTGCTTGATAAACCAGCAACTCCTACGGAGTGGCTGGAACAAAACAACCAAGGTTGTTTTGTAAACGGCGAATGTTTTTTGAAAATATCGCTGAGCTGTACATCTATTAGCCGGAAGTACAGCTACGGCTTCGACAAAGCTTCTGACTGGAGTTATCCAGTCAGAAACTTTCGCGTCGAGACCGGGGATATCGTCAAATCTTTAAGGCGATATCTTGTTTTAGCGAGGCGAGCTGTGGTATAATATCAAAGTTCGTACGTCGCACTATAGGAGGAATATAAAATGGCTGAATACAGAAAGCTTGGAAGAACTTCTTCTCAGCGTAAGGCGCTGCTGCGCAACCAGGTAACCAATCTGCTTTACAACGGCAAGATCACTACTACCGTTACCAAGGCAAAGGAAATCCGTCGTGAGGCTGAAAAGCTTATCACCCTTGCTATCAAGGAAAAGGACAATTACGAGACCGTAACCGTAACCGTTAAGGTTGCCCGCAAGGACAAGGACGGCAAGCGCGTTAAGGAAGTTGTTGACGGCAAGAAGGTTACCGTATACGATGAAGTCGAAAAGACCATCAAGAAGGACAATGCTTCTCGTCTGAATGCTAGACGTGAGATGCTGAAGGTCTTCTATCCTGTTACCGAGGTTCCCGCTGATGGCGTTAAGGTCAGAAGCAACACCAAGAAGGTTGACATGGTAGCTAAGATGTTCGATGAGATCGCTCCCAAGTATGAGAACCGTAAGGGCGGATACACCCGTATCGTCAAGGTTGGTCCTCGTAAGGGTGACGGTGCAGAAGTTGCCATCATCGAGTTGGTATAAGATTTTCTCCAGGCAGGTCGGACATCTTCTGACCTGCCTTAATTCTTTTTACAGACACAAAGAATGTGTTCTTATTATCCGAAGACATAGAAAAGCAGATATCTTTGAACCGCGTCGTCGGGAAGCAGATACCTGTTTTTCTATGTCTTCAATGAATCGCTGCTTACTATTGAGCAGAGAAAGGAGTCCTTTCATGGAATCTGAAAAGAATCTTGGTCCCATGATCTTATCGAAAGATCTGGAATTTAAATATGAAGATGTGGAGCCTGATCAGGATGAAATGGCCGATGAGGCTTCTACACAGAAGTCAGACAACGAACAGAGTGTTGATGCAAAGACCACCGGTACAGAGGATAAGGATGATTATGCCCTTCGCGGTGTCAATATCCAGATCTCCAAGGGCGAGTTTGTCGTTGTCTTAGGATCTAACGGCAGCGGTAAATCTACCTTTGCCAGACATATCAATGCACTGCATATCCCTACTTCCGGCGTACTCTATGTGGAAGGAATGGATACCAGAGAAGAAGTCAATGTCTGGGCTATCCGTCAGAAGGCCGGTATGATCTTCCAGAATCCGGATAACCAGATGGTTGCCTCCATCGTAGAAGAGGATGTTGCCTTTGGTCCCGAGAATCTGGGTATGGAACCTGAGAAGATCCGTATGAACGTCTATGAGGCCTTAGAAGCCGTCGAGATGAGTCAGTTCAAGAAGGCATCTCCCACCAGGTTGTCCGGCGGACAGAAGCAGCGTATCGCTATCGCAGGTATCCTGGCCATGAGACCGGAGTGTATCCTCTTGGATGAACCTACTGCCATGCTGGATCCCAGAGGCCGTCAGGAGGTCATGAAGACCCTTCTGAAGTTGAATAAGGAAGACGGTATGACTGTTGTCCATATTACCCATTACATGGAAGAAGCGGCTATGGCTGATCGAGTGATCGTCATGTCCAAGGGACGTGTTGTGATGGAAGGAACTCCCAGAGAAGTTTTTGAGCAGGTGGAAACACTGAAAGAACTGGGTTTGGATGTACCTCCCATGACAGAGCTTGCCTATCGTCTGAATAAAAAAGGTATCAAGGTGGATCCTCAGATCCTGACCGTGGAAGAGATGGTGGAGGAAGTATGCCGCTGGAACTGAAGAACGTAAGTTATATCTATGAGATAGGAACTCCTAATGAGAAGAAAGCGCTGTCGGATGTCAGTGTATCTTTCCATAAGGGTGAGTTCGTTGGGATCATCGGACATACCGGAAGCGGTAAGTCTACCATGATCCAGATGTTGAATGGTCTGATCAAGCCTACCTCGGGAGAGATCCTCTTAAATGGTATCGACATCAACGCCGATCCTACCGATGAGGAAGTTAGAAGTCTCTGTGGCTTACCGGAAGGAAAGAAGATCTCCAAGAAGCATCGTAAGCAGGCAAAAGCAAAGAGAATGCTCAAGGTCAGACAGACAGTAGGACTGGTCTTTCAGTATCCGGAGCATCAGCTCTTTGAGATGACCATCGAGAAGGATGTTGCCTTCGGACCTACAAATATGGGTCTTCCCAAGGAAGAGATCGACAAAAGAGTCAGAGACAGCATCAGAATGGTAGGACTGGATGAGTCCTATCTGCAGAAGTCTCCCTTTGAACTCTCCGGTGGACAGAAGCGCCGTGTCGCCATTGCCGGTGTCCTGGCCATGCAGCCGGATTATCTGATCCTGGATGAACCTACCGCCGGTCTGGATCCCAAAGGAAGAGATGAGATCTTAGGAGAGATGAAGCGTCTCCAGAAGGAAACCGGGATCAGTATTCTGCTGGTCTCTCATAGCATGGATGACGTTGCCCGTTATACCGATCGTATCGTTGCCATGGATAATTCCATGCTCCGTTACGACGGAACTCCGGATGAGGTCTTTACTCATGCAGAGGAACTCAAAGCCATGGGCCTGAACATTCCCCAGGTGACGGAACTGTCCTTAAAGCTCCGTGAAAAGGGATATGCCATCGACCATACGATCCTGAATCTGGATCAGATGGAAGAGTGGTTGGTACAGGAGGCAAAGGGCAGATGTTAAGAGATATTACCATCGGTCAGTATTACGATACAGACTCACCGATCCATCGCCTGGATCCCCGTACCAAGGTCATCGGTACCTTCTTATTTATCGTTGGACTTTTCTGCATCAAGAGCTTCTACGGATTTGCTCTTGCCATTGCAGGATTATTGATCATCGTCAAGATCTCTAAGATCCCTCTTGGATTCATCTTAAGAGGTCAGAAGGCCATTGCCATGCTGCTGATCTTTACGGTGGTGCTGAATATGTTTATGGTCACCGGTGATGTGCTGGTCCAGTTAGGACCCTTGCATATTACCTTCCAGGGACTCTATACCGCCATCTTCATGGCACTTCGACTGATCATGCTGATGATCGGCTGTTCCATGATGACTCTGACCACCACCCCTCTGCAGCTCACAGATGGTCTGGAAAAGCTTTTAAGACCCCTTAAAAAGCTCCATGTACCTGTTCATGATATTGCGATGATGATGAGCATTGCGCTTCGTTTTATCCCCATTCTGATGGAGGAAACGGACAAGATCATGAAGGCGCAGACAGCCAGAGGTGCCGACTTCGAGAGTGGTTCCCTGATCCAGAGAGCCAAGGCACTGATCCCTGTACTGGTCCCTCTGTTCATTTCTGCGTTCAGAAGAGCAGATGAGCTGGCAACGGCGATGGAAGCCAGATGCTACCGTGGTGACGAAGGAAGGACCAAGATGAAGGAACTGAAGTATACCGTCAAGGATACAGTCGCAAAGCTTGTTATGTTGGCGTTTGTAGGTATCCTGATCGCTTCCAGATTCCTTCCCGGTATTACTGAGACCATTCGCCTGATCGGCGGACTCTTTGCCTGAGTGAGGAAGATCCATGAGACGAATCATCTTAAAGATCGCCTACGATGGAACCGCCTATGCCGGATGGCAGAGGCAGGATAACGGGACCGCGGTGCAGGCAGTCATCGAAGATACTTTCGAGCGTCTGTTTTCCGAAAAGGTCCATGTGATGGGATCCGGTCGTACGGATGCCGGCGTCCATGCCAGAGGACAGATCGCTGCGGTAGATCTTGATCATGGGATCCCTGCTGCGAATCTTTTGATGGCACTCAATGCGAACCTGCCGGAGGATATCCGTATCCTGGGAGCGGTGGAAGGAAAGGAAGATTTCCATCCTCAGTACCATGCAAAGAAGAAGACCTATGTCTATCATTTCTATAACGGTAAGGTCATGCCACCCGAACTAAGACAGTTTACGGATCATGTAGCGGAAAACCTGAATGAAGAGGCCATGAAACGCTGTATTAAAGCGCTAGAGGGAGAGCATGATTTCTATGCCTTCCGCTCAGCCAAGGCAGTGAATGCTTCCACAGTTCGTACCATCTTTAAGGCAGAACTGAAAAAGGCGACCATCGATGAGAGCCTTGCAAGTGGTGGATCCTTATACGAACTGAGAGTGACCGGAAACGGTTTCCTCTACAACATGGTCAGGATCATTGCCGGTACCGTGATCGATATCGGAAGAGGCAGGATCGGTGAGGACGCCATCGAAACAGCGCTGAAGACCCTGGATCGGAGTGTTCTGGGACTGACGGCACCTGCCAAAGGACTGGCACTGGAGAGCGTCGAATACGAAGGTCTCTCTTTGTGAAAAATGTGGACAGTTATCCTCAAAAAATGGAGAAATCACAGAAAAATGTGGTTGACATTAAGGGGGACAACACATATAATATCTAAGTGCGATTTCTCGAATCGCGTAGTTGCTATGGAATGAAAGATCCACTAGCCCCGGATCCTGGTTTCAGTAGGCGACCAACGAATAAGGAGTGTAGAGTTTAATGAAAACTTATATGCCTAGCGGCAAAAATATCGAGAGAAAGTGGTACATCGTTGATGCAGAAGGTCAGACCCTTGGTCGCCTTGCATCCCAGGTTGCTGCTGTTCTCCGCGGAAAGAACAAGCCTGAGTTCACTCCCTTCCTGGATATGGGAGATTATGTTATCGTTATCAACGCCGAGAAGATCAAGCTTACCGGTAAGAAGCTGACTGACAAGATCTACAGCACCCACACCGGCCAGCCCGGCGGTCTTCGTGAGATGACCTACAAGCAGCTGCTTGCTACCAAGCCTGAGCTTGCTATCAAGACTGCAGTCAAGGGAATGCTTCCCAAGAACACTCTTGGCCGTGATATGATCAAGAAGCTGAAGGTTTATGCTGGTTCTGAGCACAATCATCAGGCACAGCAGCCCATCGCTCTTGAGATTAAGGACTAAGGAAAGGGAGGAATATAAACAATGGCTGTTACACAGTTTTATGGCACTGGCAGAAGAAAGTCCAGCGTGGCTCGTGTTTATCTGAGACCCGGTACTGGCAACATCATCGTTAACAAGAAGACTCTTGATGAGTACTTCGGTGGAAACGAGATCCTTAAGGTTATCGTTAAGCAGGCTCTGACCGCTACCGAGACCACCGACAAGTTTGACGTTTATGTAAACGTTAACGGCGGCGGACTGAGCGGACAGGCAGGTGCTATCCGTCACGGTGTTTCCCGTGCGCTTCTGAACGTTGATCCTGAGTATCGTGTCACCCTGAAGAAGGCTGGCTTCCTGACTCGTGATCCTCGTATGAAGGAAAGAAAGAAGTATGGTCTGAAGAGTGCTCGTCGTGCTCCCCAGTTCTCCAAGCGATAATTTCATTCGAAGTTTATCAAAATCCCCGAAAACTACGGTTTTCGGTGATTTTCGTGCTATATAGGCAGTTGTTTTGCTAAAATTCCAGATTCGGAATAAAATATATAAATGCATATAATAGTTCCGAAATTGGAATATATATTGAGTTGGGCAGGGCGCTATGCTATACTGGGTATACACTATAAGAAGAAAGAAGGGGTAATATATGGTAAATAGAGCAGAGTATTTAGGTGAACTGCAGTCCTGGAAAAATGAGCAAGTCATCAAGGTAATAACTGGTGTTCGCCGCTGTGGTAAATCAACACTGCTCAAGCAATATCAGAAGCTTCTTTTGGGTGAAGGTATCACAGATGAGCAGATTATTTCGGTCAACTTTGAAGAACTCGAATACGAGCCCCTTTTAGACTATCGTGTTCTGTATCAGTATATAAAAGAACGCCTCTGTCCTGACCGCATGACATATATTTTTTTAGATGAAATTCAGAAAGTAGATTCCTTTGAGAAAGTTGTTGATAGTCTCTATGTCAAAGATAATACAGACATCTACATTACTGGTTCTAATGCTTATATGCTTTCGAGCGATTTAGCCACGTTACTCACCGGAAGATATGTCGAAATTTCCATGCTGCCGCTTTCTTTCCGAGAATATTGCGAGCTTACAGAAGATTTTTCGGAGCAAGCATTTGTAGAATACCTCAGAACCGGAGGACTTCCTTATGTTGCTGTTATGGATCGCAGTCCTGAAAAACTCGACACCTACCTGGAAGGAATCTATAATACAGTTATAGTCAAAGATATTGAAGAACGCCAAAGCCGGAAAGAAACGGATCCGGATAAACGAAAAGTTACAGATATTGCACTCCTGAAAACCATTGCCAGATATTTGGCCAGCGTGATTGGCAGCCCGGTTTCAGTGAAAAGTGTAAGTGATTATTTAGTTTCGTCTGGACGGAAGATATCTCAGAAAACGGTCAGTGACTATATGGAGGCACTGTCAGAGTCCTTCATCTTTTATCCGGTAGAGCGATTTGATGTTATTGGAAAGCAGCTTCTAAAGACAAACAAGAAGTGGTATATGGTTGATTTAGGTCTTAGAAATCATATTTTGCCACGAAGAAACTACGATCTCGGCTTTTCTGTTGAAAACATCGTTTTCTTTGAATTACGGCGGCGAGGCTACAGAGTCAGTATAGGGAAAATAGGTATCGGCGAAGTTGACTTTGTTGCTCAAAAGCATGGCATCATATCTTACTACCAGGTTACTGCGGATATGCAGCGGGAGGAGACCTTTAATCGTGAAATGGCTTCACTCAGAGCAATTCATGACAACTATGAAAAGACCGTATTGACATTAGATCGCCTTACCGTCGGAAACTATGACGGAATTCAGGTTATGAATGTTCTTGACTGGTTATTAAATCCGACTTGAAGAGTGGGTGTCGTGCTCCCCAGTTCTCCAAGCGATAATTCGATTATTGCTTATACATCAAAAAAACCGAAAGCGGATGCTTTCGGTTTTTTGATTTCTGTAGAATGATGGAAAAAGATAGGTCGAATATGTCCCTGGGATTGTTCGGAGTCGGTGAATACCCCTGTCACCAAAGTGGTAACAGGCTTTTCGGGGTGATCTGCTTGCCTTTTCCATAAGTAGAGCAGATAATGAGGGCAGCATTTCGAAATGACATCATCCTGAAGGGAGTCAGATACAGTGGCAGAGTTTGGTGAAATCTTACGGAAAACCAGAGAAGCCAAGGGCATGACCCAGCAGTCTTTAGCTGAAAAGATCTATGTGACCAGACAGACAATATCCCGATGGGAAGGGGGAGAGAGATACCCCGACCTTGTAACTTTAAAGAAGCTTTCCTCAGTATTGGGAATCGGTATCGATGAACTGTTAGACAATAAGGAGTTCATCGAGGTAGCAGAAAAGAATCCGGTGGTAGAGAAGCCCTGGGTCAACAATATCATCATCGTGCTGTATGCGCTTGTCGTATTTACTTACAGTATCTTAGCGATCAATCATATTCCCTCGATCCCTCTGCTGGCAGAGGAACTGGTGAAAGATACCGGTGTCCTCTATATCCAGTTATTTGTGGAAGGAACAGAGGTGATCCTTTTCCTCTATGGAATGATCATGGCGATCCGGGGAAGAATGAATGCGAAAAGGACGGGGATTGTAACAACGATCTTCTTTTCTTTGGAAGCTATTAGAACGGCTTCCCTGTTCATCTATGGAAGGATCCTTGTTCCA
>JAZUIK010000165.1:0-4778 GCA_045642205.1 Bianqueaceae bacterium | reverse complement strand
CGATTGTCCTATATGGTAAGGACCAACGAAAGGGGCACCTGCGTCGCTTTACTGGATAACACCATGGAACTCGACAGTTCTCACCGCCTGATCCTCTACAGTTGTCTGGTCGGTGTCGCTAGTTGGATCATCGTCCTGATACTCTCCTGGTCTTTTTCAAAGAAGATCATCACACCTCTTGAGGAAAATGATCTAAGGCAAAAGCAGTTTCTTTCCGATGCCAGCCATGAACTCAAGACTCCCATTTCTGTGATCAGTGCCAACGCCGAACTGCTCTTAAAAGAACCGAATAACAGTCAATGGATTTCCAACATCCAATATGAAAATGAACGGATGGGGATCCTCGTAAGACAGCTCCTGGAACTGGCCCGTGCAGAAAACACACCTCCAAATATGGAGACAGTGGATTATTCCCGTCTTGTATCGGGAGAATCCTTGATCTTTGAAAGTGTGGCATTTGAAAATGACCGTACTTTGAGTTCTGAGATCGAAAACGGTATCACACTTTTGGGAAATCAAAACCAACTCTCCCAATTAGTGTCCATCCTGATCGACAATGCTATCCGCCACTCAGATCCGGGCAAAGAGATCTCTCTTCGCCTTTTCTCTAATCGGCATGATGCCATCCTCTCCGTTACCAACGCAGGGGATCCGATCCCCGAGGAAATAAAAAGCCGTCTCTTTGAACGTTTCTATCGAAGGGATGACGCCAGGACCGGTGACTCCGGGCATTATGGATTAGGACTTGCGATCGCCAAAGCGATCGTCACCTCCCACAACGGAAAGATCGAAGTTGACTGTCACGACGGGTCGATCGAATTCCGCGTATCTATTCCGATGGAATGATATCAGCCTGACTGCGATATAAAATTGTTTACAATCTTTCTACATTTCCTTCAACCCATCTTATTGATCTTCAATATTTGTTCAATCTACCTCCTGTACAATGGTGCCATTCCATTAAGCAGGAGGTATTTTTTATGGCTGTGCAGACCGTCTTTAAGCGATATGAACTGAAATATTTACTGACCGCACCCATGAAGCAGCAGATCCTGAAGGCCATGGAACCTTACATGGAGATCGACGAATACGGCCGCAAGACTGTACGGAATATCTACTATGACACTTCCACATATCAGCTGATCCGCCATTCCATAGAAGCACCGATCTATAAAGAAAAACTCCGTATCCGAAGTTATGAACAGGCAGATGAAAACAGTATGGTCTTTGTGGAACTAAAGAAGAAATATGATTCGGTTGTCTATAAAAGGCGAATGGCACTTAACCAAAACACGGCTTTGGATTGGATCGACCGACGATCGCCTCGTCCTTTGGATTCTCAGATTGCCAGAGAGATCGACTATTTTCTTCATTTTTATCCCACACTGGAGCCAAAGGCATTTTTGTCTTATGAGCGGGAAGCGTACTTTACAAAGATCCCCAGTGATCTTCGGATCACTTTCGATGATACGATCCTGTTCCGTGAAGATCAGCTGTCCTTGCAGGCTCCCATCGGGGGTGATCCCCTTCTTCCAAATGATCTGCATCTGATGGAGATCAAATGTTCCGGTGCTTTCCCCCTCTGGCTTGTTTCTGCGCTGTCTGAGAACCATATTCGGCGCTGTTCCTATTCCAAATACGGAACCGCCTACAAAACGATCATTCTTCCCAAAATTCAAATCCATAACTCATAAGGAGGTATATCTTGATCATGGATATTTTATTTAAAGGTTTATTTGATGCCGAATGGATGGCAGCCGCCAGTCTCACTGACTTTCTTCTCTGCTTTGGCATGGCGCTCTTCCTCGGTGCCATCATCTCTCTGTGTTCCCGCTATCGCTCTCCTCAATCCCAGAGCTACGCGATCACGCTGGCTATGCTCCCTTCCGTTGTCACCGTTATCATTATGCTGGTCAATGGAAACCTGGGCGCCGGTGTCGCCGTTGCAGGCACCTTCAGTCTGGTCCGCTTTCGTTCTACACCTGGCTCCGCCAAAGAGATCTGCTGCTTATTTTTTGCCATGGGTGCCGGACTGATCTGCGGCATGGGCTATCTGGGCTTTGCTCTTGTATTCACTCTGCTTGTCTGTGCCATGTTCCTTCTCTACACAGGTTTGGGTTTTGGAAGAAACAACAATGCTGCCCTCTATAAAACGCTGCGCATCGTTATTCCGGAGGATCTGGATTACACCGGTGTTTTTGATGACATCTTCTCTCAGCACCTTACTTCCTTTGAACTGACCAATGTCAAGACCACCAATATGGGCAGCCTGTACAAACTTACCTACGAGATCATCCAGAAAGATCCTTCTACCGAAAAGGAGATGATCGATCAGCTGCGCTGTCGAAACGGGAATCTGGAGATCAGTATCTCAAGAAGCACCACTGCCAATTCAGAACTGTAAAGGAGGATACATCATGAAAAAATATCTTCTTTCTACTCTCTTATTTCTCCTCTGCTGCTTATTTCTTAGCGGTTGCTCTCGCTCTGAAAATCGAAACATTCCATCCGATTTCCAAGAGCCTCCTGCATTCAACGATCCATCCGGCGGACTCGAACGGAACTCTTCTGTGACCATGGAAGACATCTCTACTATCCCGGATGTAAATGCGGAAGAACTTTTCTCTGACAGGGATCTGGATAACGATCCGGACCAGGAAGATGCCCTTCTTCTTACTGCTGTCGATAACATTCACTATACCATCTCTTCCAGCGGGACCTACATTCTCAGTGGACAGGCTAAAAACTATACCCTGATCATAGAAGCCGCTAAAGAAGATAAGATCCAGATCATATTGGAGAATGTAATTGTCGAAAATGAGAACTTTCCTGTCATCTATGTGAAATCTGCCGATAAATGCTTCATTACCTCCACCGGGGATAATCAACTTTCTGTAACAGGCCAGTTTACAGACGATGGAGATATCCATACAGATGCTGTTATCTTTTCCAAAGATGACCTGAGCATGAATGGATCCGGGATGCTGAGTATTGTCTCTGCCGCAGGAAATGGTATTACCTGCAAAGATGATCTGGTCATTGCCGGAGGCATCTATACGATATATGCTGCCCTTGATGGTATCGAAGCTTCCGATTCCCTTTCCATTTCCGATGGTTCTTTCAACATCGATACCGCCAAAGATGCGATCCACTGTGAAAATGATGATCCTTCCGGTTCTATCTATATCCAGGGCGGCACTTTTATCCTGCAGGCAAAAGACGACGGCATCCAGGCAACCTCCACTCTGGTCATCGATGGCGGTGACTATGTCATTACCTCTGCTGAGGGGCTGGAAGCCACCTATGTCCAGATCAACGATGGTACTTTTCACATTAATGCCAGTGATGATGGTATCAACGCGGCCGAAAAATGTTCTGATCTTGATATCGTTATCGAGATCAACGGTGGTACGATCACCATCGTCATGGGTCCCGGGGATACCGATGGCTTAGACGCCAACGGAACCATCATTGTCAACGGCGGCACCATTGATGTTTCCTGTAATTCTCCCTTTGACGCCGATCGCGGCGCCATCTACAACGATGGCACCATCATCATCAATGGTGAAGTGGTCAATGACATTCCCACCTCCACCATGGGCGGTCCCAGGGGCGGTATGGGAAATGATTTTGGTGGAACACCTCCCCAGGGTGGCTATGGAAACAATGGCCCTCAGGGTGGTAAAGGCGGACGCCATTGATACAAAAAGAAGGCCACACGCCTTTTCAGGCTCTGTGACCTCCCACCTGTTTATTTCTCTCCATGGTCATGGCACCCTCTTCCAGGTCCATGCCCATAAAGACGGCATTCGATCCGAAACGTTCTCTGATAGACAGGATCGCTTGCTGTCTTTTTTTATCCTTTTCACTGAGTTTTTTATCCTCAGCCTCTGCCTCCTCATCGGCAAACAGATCCAGCTGCTCTCCGGGAGCATTTTTCTCTGCTTCCTCGCTGTCCATGACATGGGCCGCTACGACGTACATGCGTCTTACCATCAACACAGGGTCTACAATGCGTTCAAACAGCCCTTCAACGGCTTCCAGTATCCTTGTGAGGGAATCTGTCCACCCATGGAGATTCACGCTGCCATGGGCCGGTTTAGGGCTTAATCGTCCATAGTAATCCTGTACGATCTCCCCTTTATAATTTGCCAGCACCTTAGGATCTTCTAAGTTGCCGTTATCATAACCTACACTTAAGACCAGCTGATCTGTCACTAAATGCTTTCTCATCAGATCATAGGTCATCTGCTCCGCCATCTCCCTGGCAATGTTCTTTGCCTGCGTAAAGGGATAAGGTTTCATAAGGACCTGCCCCGAACTGATACTGCTTCCCTCCGGTTTATAATTTTTGATCGCTTCCATGGTACAGGGTTCCACGCCCCAGGCATGGTCGATCAAGAGTTCTGCATTGACACCGAACAGATTATACAGAAGATCTTCATTCTGCACGGAGCAGCGTGCAATATCTCCCATAGTAAAGAGACCTACTCTCTCCAGGCGTCTTGCAATACCACCTCCCACTCTCCAGAAATCGGTCAGAGGACGGTAGTCCCAGTACTTCTGTCTGTAGGTTTCCTCTGTCAGCTCTGCTATGCGGACACCATCCTTATCCGCAGGAGAATGCTTCGCCTCGATATCCATAGCGATCTTGCACAGGAACATGTTCGGACCGATCCCTGCGGTGGCAGTAATACCCGTAGTGGTCAACACATCCCGGATCAGCATCATGGTCAGTTCATGAGGCGTCATACCGTACATCTTCAAGTAAGAAGTGG
>JAZUIK010000164.1:0-5568 GCA_045642205.1 Bianqueaceae bacterium | reverse complement strand
CGTTGTTCCTGCTGAGTGCGTGGAGGAATCTCTTAAGATCCTGAAGGCAAACGGCGAGGACGCATATGTCATCGGAGAGATTATCGAATCTGACAACAAGATCATTCTTGAGTAATACTATACTTTGTCATCGGCCGGAGTTTCCCTCCGGCCTGATGACTTTAAAATGATCGGATTTAGGAGAAGAAAATGGCAGAGAAAAAAGCCCGCATCGCCGTACTGGTATCCGGTGGCGGAACCAATCTTCAGGCCATCATCGATGCTCAGAAGAGCGGCATCATCCATCACGGAGAGGTGGTACTGGTCATCTCTAACGTAAAGAGTGCCTATGCTTTGGAAAGAGCAAAGAATGCCGGTATTGAAGGTAGATTTATCTCAAAGAAAAAGGCAGGAGGCCAGGAAGGCTTTGAAAAAGTCCTGACAGACCTTCTAGAGGAAAAAAAGATCGATCTGATCGTTCTGGCCGGATTCATGTCGATCCTGACAGAGACTTTTACCTCTCACTTTGCAAAACGCATCATCAATATCCATCCTTCTTTGATCCCTTCCTTCTGTGGTGAAGGCTTCTACGGACTGCATGTCCATGAGGCAGCACTGGCAAAGGGAGTCAAGGTCACCGGAGCTACCGTTCACTTCGTGAATGAGATCCCCGATGGCGGTGAGATCATCATGCAGAAGGCAGTAGAGGTCCAGGAGGGAGATACTCCTGAGATCCTGCAGCGCCGTGTTATGGAGCAGGCAGAATGGATCATTTTCCCCGCTGCGGTGGAGAAGGTCTCCGCTGATATCTGCAATCAGTAACTAAGTCAATCAAGTACCACAAGGAAAGGAATTTCACATGGGAATTTATAATGTCAACAAGTTAAACGAACTGCTGGATGGAAACACCTATCCCGGACGCGGTATCGTCATCGGTAAGAGTGCAGACGGAAAGAACGCTGTCTCCGCATATTTCATTATGGGACGCAGTGCTAACTCCCGTAACCGTATCTTCACCGAGAAGGGTGAGGAAGTCTTCACAGAGCCCTTTGATGCTTCCAAGGTAGAAGATCCCAGCCTGATCATCTATGCTGCCATCCGTAAGCTGGACAACAAGCTGATCGTCACCAACGGTGACCAGACCGATACCATCTACGATGGTGTCAAGGCAGGAAAGAGCTTTGGCGATTCCCTGACCGTTCGTGAGTTTGAGCCCGACGGCCCCAACTGGACTCCCAGAATCAGCGGTATGCTGACCTTCGAGAACGGAGATTTCACCTACCAGATGAGCATCTTAAAGAGTCTGGACGAAGAGGGCAGTGCCTGTGCACGCTACGGCTATTCCTATCCTTCCAAGGCAGGTCTTGGCCACTTCATCCACACCTATATGCACGATGGCAACCCCATCCCCACTTTCCAGGGAGAGCCTGAGAGAGTCGAGATCTTAGATGACATCGATGAGTTCACCACCATGCTGTGGAATGCTCTGGATGAGAATAACAAGATCTCTCTGTATGTTCGTTATACCGATCTTGCAAGTGGTGAAGTCACCAACCGCATGATCAACAAGAACAACTGATCCTTTAGTCAATCATCGATCTGATCGTTAAAATATTCAAGTTACGCCCCTGGCGAGGAGGACACAATGAAAGAATTCGAACTGAAGTATGGCTGCAACCCTAATCAGAAGCCTTCCAAGATCTACATGGCTGATGGCAGCGAACTGCCCATTACCATCATCTCCGGTCGTCCCGGTTACATCAACTTCCTGGATGCATTCAACTCCTGGCAGCTGGTCAAGGAACTCAAGGAAATCCTTGGTATGCCCGCGGCTGCATCCTTCAAGCATGTCAGCCCCACCTCTGCAGCCGTTGGTCTGCCTCTGTCTGACAAACTGAAGAAGGCTTGCCTGGTTGACGATGTCAAGGGTCTGGATGATTCTCCTCTGGCTTGCGCTTATGCACGTGCAAGAGGAACCGACCGTCTTTGCTCCTTCGGTGACTGGGTCGCTCTGTCTGATGTCTGCGATGTTACTACCGCAAAGATGATCAAGCGTGAGGTTTCCGACGGTGTCATCGCTCCCGGCTATGAGCCCGCTGCACTGGAGATCCTCGCTCAGAAGAAGGATGGCAACTACAATGTCGTTCAGATCGATCCCAACTATGTTCCTGAGGTTCAGGAGCGTAAGCAGGTCTTCGGTATCACCTTCGAGCAGGGACGCAACAACTTCCGTATCGATCATGAGCTTCTGAAGAACATCGTTACCGAGAATAAGGACCTTCCCGAGAGCGCAGCTCGCGATCTGATCATCGCGCTGATCACTCTGAAGTATACTCAGTCCAACTCTGTCTGCTATGCAGTAGACGGACAGGCTATCGGTGTCGGTGCAGGACAGCAGTCCCGTATCCATTGCACCCGTCTGGCTGGTACCAAGGCAGATACCTGGTTCCTGCGTCAGTCTGACAAGGTCCTGGACCTTCCTTTCAAGCCCAAGATGAGACGTACCGACAAGGACAATGTCATCGATGGCTACATCAACCAGAACGAAGAGGATGTCTGCGCTGATGGCGTATGGCAGCGTTACTTCACCGAGCAGCCCGAGCCCTTCACCAAGGAAGAGCAGAAGGCATACCTGGCTACCTGCGAGGATGTTGCTCTTGGAAGCGATGCATTCTTCCCCTTCAGCGACAACATCGAGCGTGCTTACAGAAGCGGCGTTAAGTATGTGGCTGAGCCCGGCGGATCTATCCGTGATGATGCTGTTATCGAGTGTGCTGACAAGTACAACATGGTCATGGCCTTCACCGGCATGAGACTGTTCCACCACTAATATCCGTAACCTATGGACAGACCGCCAATGTAAAGTGGCGGTCTGAATAATCAATTGATATAGGAGATCCATTTATGAAGATCCTTGTTGTTGGCGGCGGCGGACGCGAGCATGCCATCATTAAGAAAATCAAAGAAAACAAGAATGTAACCGAGATCTTCGCACTTCCCGGCAACGGCGGTATCGCACAGGATGCAACCTGCGTGAATATCTCTGCTACCGACCTGGAGGGCATCAAGAATTTTGCTCTTCAGGAGAAGGTCGATTTCGCTGTCGTTGCACCGGATGATCCTCTGGTCCTTGGCTGTGTCGATCTTCTGGAAGCAGAGGGAATTCCCTGCTTCGGTCCTAAGAAGGACGCTGCCATCATTGAAGGCAGTAAGGTCTTTTCCAAGAACCTGATGAAGAAGTACGGTATTCCTACTGCTGCTTACGAAGTCTTTGACGATATGGAAAAGGCACTTACCTACATCGAGACCGCACCTATCCCCACGGTTATCAAGGCAGATGGTCTGGCTCTGGGTAAGGGCGTTATCATCGCTATGACCCGCGAAGAAGCAAAGGAAGCCATCATCTCCATGATGCAGGATAAGAAGTTCGGTAAGAGCGGCGACCACATCGTTGTGGAAGAGTTCCTGAGTGGTCCTGAGGTATCTGTTCTGTCCTTTACCGACGGTAAGGTCGTTGTTCCCATGATCTCCTCCATGGACCATAAGAGAGCCCATGACGGAGATGAAGGACTGAATACCGGCGGTATGGGCACCATCGCTCCCAACCCCTATTACACTGAAAAAGTAGCTGCTGAGTGCATGGAGAAGATCTTCCTGCCCACTATGAACGCTATGAATGCAGAAGGCAGAACCTTCAAGGGATGTCTGTACTTCGGACTGATGATCACCGAGAATGGTCCTAAGGTCATCGAGTACAACTGCCGTTTCGGCGATCCCGAGACTCAGGTCGTTCTTCCCCTTCTGGACAGTGACCTTCTTACCATCATGCAGGCTGTTCATGACGAGACCCTTTCCGAGTGTGAGGTCAAGTTTGCTAAGGATGCCTGTGCCTGCGTCGTTATGGCCTCCGAGGGATACCCTGTATCCTACGAGAAGGGCTATGAGATCACTATTCCCTCCGAGGAAGCTCCCTACGTTTATGTAGCCGGTGCTGCCATCAAGGACGGAAAGATGGTCAACTCCGGTGGACGTGTCCTTGGTGTCATCGCCAGAGAGGCTACCCTGGAGGAAGCTCTGAAGACGGCTTACGGCAGAGTAGAGAAGATCCACTTTGACAATGCTTTCTATCGTAAGGACATCGGTCAGCGTGCCCTGAAAGCACTTCAGTAAAGAAGGAGAATACACATGGTTTACCGCGTATTTGTAGAAAAGAAGAAGGAACTGGCACACGAGGCCAACGCCCTTCGTTCTGATGCTAAAAGACTCCTTGGCATCACATCTTTGACGGATGTTCGTATGATCAACCGTTACGATGCCGAGAACATTACCCCTGAGCTCTTTGACTATGCTGTCAAGACGGTCTTCTCCGAGCCTCAGCTGGACATCGTTACCGATGAGCTCAAGGCAGAGGGTGCTAGGGTATTCGCTGTTGAGTATCTTCCCGGTCAGTTCGATCAGAGAGCGGACAGTGCTGCTCAGTGTATCCAGATCCTGGCACAGTCCGAGCGTCCTCTGATCCGTAGCGCTAAGGTCTATGCACTGTATGGTGATCTGACCGACGAAGAAGTCGCTGAGATCAAGAAGTATGTTATCAACCCCGTGGAAGCAAGAGAGGCTCTTCTGGAAAAGCCTGAGACGTTGAAGGTCGAATATGCGATCCCCACTGAGGTTGCTACCCTGGATGGATTTAATGAACTGGACGAGGAAGGCTTGAAGAACTTCATCGCAGAGAAGGGCCTGGCAATGGACCTTGGCGATATCAAGTTCTGTCAGCAGTACTTCCAGTCTGAACACAGAGATCCCACCATTACCGAGATCAAGATGATCGATACCTACTGGTCCGATCATTGCCGTCATACTACCTTCCTGACCATCATCGATGATGCCAAGTTTGAAGATCCTCTTCTGCAGAAGGCATTTGATGACTATATGGCTGTCAGAGAAGAGCTGGGACGTACCCATAAGCCCGTCTGCCTCATGGATATCGCAACGGTTGCCGTTAAGTATCTGAAGGCACACGGCAAGCTGGATAAGCTGGATGAGTCCGAAGAGATCAACGCCTGCACCGTTAAGATCAATGTCGATGTAGACGGCGTCTCCGAGCCCTGGCTGCTCCTGTTCAAGAATGAGACCCATAACCATCCTACCGAGATCGAGCCCTTTGGTGGTGCGGCTACCTGTATCGGTGGTGCGATCCGTGACCCGCTGTCCGGCAGAAGCTATGTCTATGCCGCTATGCGTGTGACCGGTGCTGCTGATCCTACCGTTCCCGTCAGCGAGACCATTCCCGGAAAGCTGCCTCAGCGTAAGATCGTTACTACCGCAGCGAATGGTTATTCCTCTTATGGTAACCAGATCGGCTTAGCAACCGGTATGGTCGATGAACTCTATCATCCCGGCTATGCTGCAAAGCGTATGGAGATCGGTGCTGTTGTGGCTGCTGCTCCTGCTGAGAATGTTCGTCGTGAAGTTCCCTGCCCCGGCGATGTGATCATCCTTCTGGGCGGACGTACCGGACGTGATGGTATCGGTGGTGCAACCGGTTCCTCCAAGGCACACAATGCTCACTCTGTTGAGACCTGTGGTGCT
>JAZUIK010000163.1:0-6544 GCA_045642205.1 Bianqueaceae bacterium | reverse complement strand
AGAAAAAGTAACAAGAATCAATGTAGCCTGAGTTAGATCAGGTAGAGGCGGAGGCTTACGCCGATAGAAGAACGGGAAGAGAAATCTTCCTGTAATTTATGAATTAATAATCAACTATTGATTGTTAAAAAGCCATCAGATTTATACTTCGAGATAAGCAAGACGAAGAAAAAAAGGAGTACAACAATGGAACAATTATTACAGCGCCTGGTGGCTATTCCCTCTCCCAGCGGTTTTGAGCAGCGTGTGATCCGCACTCTGGTGGATGAGGTCAAGGACTATGTAGATGAATGGCATGTGGATGGTCTTGGGAACCTGATCGTCAAGAAGACCGGTGCCCTGCCCGGTCCTACCCTCATGGTCTCCACTCATTCCGATGAAGTCGGCTTCATCGTCAAGAAGATCGAAGAGAATGGTCTCCTGCGCTTTGAAAAGATCGGCGGCAACGACGATCGTCATATTCTTTCCCAGCCCGTCATCGTCTGCACCGACAAGGGCGACGTCTACGGTATGATCGGCACCATCTCCGCCCATATGCGCAAATTCGATAAGGGTGATATGATCCGTTCCTACACCCAGATGTACATCGACATCGGCGCCGAGAACAAACAGGATGCCATGGATATGGGCGTTCGCGTGGGCGATGCCATCGGTTGGGGAACCACCTACCGCACCATCGGAAGAAATCGTGTCATGAGCCATGGTTTTGATGATAAGGCAGGCTGTGCCATCCTTGCTTCCATGTTCAAGGAACTGGATTTCACCAAGGTCAGAGGAACCGTCTACGGTATCTTCTCCGTCCAGGAGGAAGTCGGACTTCGCGGTGCCCAGACTGCTGCTCAGTCCATCGTTGCGGATGTGGCTCTTGCCATCGACACCACCGCTGCCAGCGATACCTTAGAGGGTATGATGGACCGTAATGTCTGCCTCGGAAAGGGTCCCGGCATCAAGGCCATGGACGCCAGCCTGGTAGCCAGCCCTGTGGTCCGCAAGAAGCTGACTCAGCTTGCTGAAGCTAATAACATTCCCTATCAGACCGAGATCCTTACCGGTATCGGTACCGACGCCGGACAGCTCCATCTGTCCCACAGCGGTGTTCCCACCGGTGTTATCTCCATTCCCTCTCGCTATGCCCATACTCCCAATGAGGAAATGGACCTGCGTGATTTCAAGCAGTGCCGTGAACTGCTGGATGCCTTCATCCTCGACATGAAGGACGCAGCGGATTACAACTTTATCTAAATAGCACATTTGGGGTCAGAGCATTTCTGCGCGCCGGATCGTCACGAACGAAAACGACTCACAGAAACGCTCTGACCCCAAATGTATTCCCCTATCCTACCCAAGGAGGCTCCCTATGATGATCTCTTATCTTTCTCCCGGCTCCGCTCAATATGAAGGCATCTCTAAGGATATGCTCACCTTTACCATGCAGCATCAGCTGATGGATGCTGGTACATGGCAATCCTTTGTTCAGGTATATCGCGCTGACAGTGATGATGAAGATATGGGATGGCGCTGCGAATACTGGGGAAAGATGATGCGCGGTGCCGTTTTGACCTATCAGCATACCGGCGACGAGGCACTCTATAAAGTCCTCGAAGATACCATGCGGGATCTTTTGACTACGGCCCGCCCCGATGGCCGCTTCTCCACCTACAGCGACGAGAAGCAGCTCAGTGGTGGCTGGGATGTGTGGGGCCGCAAATATATCCTTTCCGGTTCACTTTACTTCTATCGTATCTGTAAAGATGAAACGCTGAAGCAGGAGATCCTTGAGGCCATGATGCATCATGCGGATACCCTCATCGAAAAGATCGGTCCGGAGGAAGAAGGAAAGCGATCCATCTTCCGCACCAGCTTTCACTGGAAAGGTGTCAACTCCTGCTCCGTTCTGGAGAGCATGTTGGATCTATATCTGACTACTAAGGAGCAGCGGTACCTGGACTTCGCTACATACCTCATCCAGACCGGCGGCTGTGAAGATGCAGACCTGATCGAGTTAGCTCTGCAAAATAGACTGATGCCCTATGAATATCCGGAGCAGAAGGCCTACGAGACCATGTCCTTCTTCGAAGGAGTCCTCCTTTACGGAGAGATCACCGATGAAGAGCGATATGTACAGGCCGCTCTCAACTTTATGGAAGCAGTCTATGAATCCGACATCACTGTCATCGGCTGTTCCGGATGTACCCATGAACTCTTCGACCATTCCAGGGTCCGTCAGATCATTCCCACCGACGGTATCATGCAGGAGACCTGTGTGACCGTCACATGGATCCGTATGTTGGATATTCTCTATCGTAAGACCGGCGATACCAAGCATCTCGACCGTATGGAGAGGAGTATCTTCAATGCCCTGTACGGTGCGGTCAACACCCACATGCAGGATCAGCTCTCCATGGTGGATAAGGAATGGATGAAAGCCCTACCCTTCGACAGTTATTCACCCTTGTTCAATGGTCCCAGGGGTATCGGTATCGGCGGCTTCAAGAAGTTCTCCTTCGGTGGGTACTATGGCTGCTGCGCCTGCATCGCCTCTGCCGGTATCGCACTGGAAAATCTCTGTGCTGCCATGCAGAAAGATTCCGATCACCTTTTGATCCATTTCTATCTGCCCGGAACGATCCGTTTCGGCGGTCTATTGCTTCAGTGTAACCAGTTAGGTCCCGCTCGAGCAGCGGATACACAAGTGGTATGGAAAGTACTGGAAGCACCCGATCACCCTGTCAGCATCTCCATCCGTATCGCTGCATACTTGGAAAATGCTATTCTGACCACACCGGATGGGCAGATCACCGTCGCGAGGGACTCCTCCTCCAATTCTGTTATGCATACCCTGACCAGGTTCTGGCATAAGGGTGATGAGATCCACTTGGATGCTGATCTGAACATTCGTACTGAAGTCCTTGGAGAAGGAACGGATAAAAAGATCTGCTTCCTCTATGGTCCCCTGGTCCTTTGCCGAGACTCCGCCAAGGATTTTGAGATGGATGCAGTCGATACCAATGATCTTTCCGGTACCATCTCTCCTGCAGAGCCGCTCGTACCCAACTTTTTACCAACGGAAGGCTCAGAGCTCATCCGTATGCAGCTTCCTATGCAGGACGGAACCATGCTTCTTCTCACGGACTATCAGTCCTGCGGAAAGAACTGGCTGGGAGCTTATAACCGCATCACCGTCTGGCACCAACTGTAACTATCACCTGTGTGAAAATGCAAAAAGTCCGTTATCGACTTAAAATCGATAACGGACTTTTGCGTCTGATATGAAGTTTATGCTTGTGCCGCCAGGAATCTGGCTTTATTGACTTCGGTATATCCCACTGCCATAGCAGGATTCTTCTCCGCCATTTCATTGAGCAGTGCTTCTGCTCTTTCCTTCTCTTCGAACTCGAAGATGTGCTTTTTATTATCCTTATCCGTGAAGATCACTCTATGGACCTCCAGGATCATGTTGGCGCAGCAGGCCATGGTGCGCACATCCTCGATCTGGTGATATCCCCAGAGGATATCCTCCAGCGGGATCCTGATCTCCTTGAACATTTTTCTATAGATCATCTGACCATTGTCGATCGTTACCTTACTCATTGTCGTACTCCCTTTACACTAAGCACATTTGTGCTCAGAGCAAAAATGTGACAGGCAGCGCACAGCGTTTCCTGTTTGTCACATATGCTCTAATCCCGTCCACTCCAGACTTTTTTCAAACAGTCTCTTAGCCAGGTCCATATCCTTCGAACGACTGGAGGACTTGGCGATCCTGCAGCGGTAGAAATATTCTCCCGTCACCATCTTCAAAGAAGGAGCCGTTGCAAGAAAGACAGCGGTGGCCGCCCCCTCTTCCGGTGTCAGGAAGAAAGGCTTCAGCATGCCCACGATGGTCTTTCCGAAACCGGTCTTCCGATCCACACCCATCTGCGTCGCAACCGCACCGGGATGACAGCAGTTGACCGTGATCCCCTGGCTCTTCACTCTCTTTGCAAGTTCTCTGGTAAAAAGCACATTGGCCAGTTTGCTCTGACCATAAGCCTTCACCACATTATAGCCCTTTTCCAGATTGATGTCGTGAAAGTGGATCTTTCCAGCCTTGTGGGCACCGGAAGCCACGACAACAATGCGGGAACCTTCCTTCATGGTATCTAAAAGCAGGTTGGTCAGAAGGAAATGCCCCAGATGATTGACTCCGAACTGTCTCTCAAAATGATCCTCCGTCTCCTGACGATCCAGAGAGATGAATCCTGCATTGTTCACCAGCACATCCAGTGAATCGAAGGCTTCATGGAATCGTCTGGAAAATCCTTGGATGGACTCAAAACTTCCAAGGTCACATATCCAAAGACGGATATCTCTTCCCTCTTTCTGCATCAGTTCTGCACAGGCTGCCTTTCCTCTCTTTTCAGAGCGGCAGAGCATGATCACTGTATATCCTTTATCGGCCAAAGCCGCCGTGGTCGCCATTCCCATTCCGGAACTGGCACCGGTAACGATCGCTAACATAGTTCTCTCTTTCTTTACGCAGATGGGGTCAGAGCTAAAGTGCGTAACAGGAAGCACTGATGTGCTGCCTGTCCGGAAGCGCTGATGTGCTGCCTGTCCGGAAGCGCATTGCGAACGCATCGCGCTTTCTGTGTACATTTTTGCTCTGACCCCAAATGTGCTTTTTTTACTTCTTCTTACGCTTCAATGCAACAAGCACTGCAGCGGCTGCCCCTAACAGGACCACACCGGCTCCGATACCGACATAAAGGACGGTATTGCCTTTGCCCTTGGCCTTCTCAGGAGCAGTGGGGGGCTGATGTTCCTCTCTGGTGGAGGACTCATTCTGCTGTTTCTGCTCTTCCATCTTACCAAGGTCCGCAGGAACGACTTCCTTACCCTGATCGGAGCGGGCTGTGCTGTGACCGGTGGTGGTATCCTTGACGACCTTCTCGGTGATACCGGTAGCTTCGCATACCAGCATGGTACGATCCATCAGACTGCGGGTCATGGCCTCCTGGACATCCTCTTCGGTCTCATAGACCAGTGCCAGCAGGGATTCATGGGCGTCCATATACGTGTAGAAATTGATGTTCTCTGCACGGATGGCTTCTCTCGTACCTCTCTCGGCATCCTCAAAGCGGGCATCCATGATACCATACAGACTGGTCTGCCAGAATGCACGGATCTCTTCCCAGGTCTTCATGGAATTACCGATACGAGTGATGCCATCCATCAGATCTCTGATAGAGGTAGCACCACCCTGGTGCATTGCACAGAAGGTGTAGATCAACTCTTCGTATCCGGCTTCTCTCTTTTCTGCATCACCGTCGATCATGCCGCAGAGTTCTTCATTGTGAGCAAACTCCAGTGCTTTCTCCTTATCCTCCGGAAGAGAATCCGGTGCGGTAGCATTGAGATAGCAGAGTTCCGTGGTCTGATCCTTCAGCTCTCTTGCAAGGATCTTCGCAACTTCCAGATCGCTCAGGGTCAGTTTCAGAGAAGTCTCCAGGCTCTGGATCTGATCCAGATACAGGGAACGATCGCTCATGATCAGCATACGGGTCGTACCGTGACTTACACGGTCCAGCAGTTCCTTATACAGATCATCGATGGCATCCTTCCATGCATCGATAGCATCCTCGTAAGCATTCAGCTGCTTGGTCTCATCATTGCCGGCCTTCTCCAGCGCCTTCAAAAGCGCTTCATCGATGGCCGCATGGGTGGAACAATTCTCGATAATATAGCCAACATCATGGGTATTGGCGGGAACCATGGTCCTCTTACAGCTGTCTGCTCCGCCATCACCCTGGTTGGTACCGGTGATCTTTTCTACATCAAAGTCATATCCGCCATCAGGTGCCTTGGCACTGGTGGGGCTGACGACCTTGTTGGAATAGCCGGTGATGACCACGCCATAAGGATCAAAGCCGTTGGCCATGGCATCATTCATCACATAGCCCTTAGCCACATCCTTAGCCGTAACGACCCAGCTGAAGGTATAGGTTCTGGACTCACCGGGATGCAGGAACTCGGCATAACCGATCTCACCGCCATAAAGGGTCTCTTTGCTGTCATAAGTAATGACATCGCTCAGATCCGTATCACCGGTGTTAGTGACGGTGATGGTATAGGTGATCATCTCACCTTCTTTATAATACTTTCCGTTGGCAGGAGTACTGGTCTCAGCCTTGACCACATCCAGTGCATTCAGGAAGGAATCCTCCCACTCCATACCGAAGATACCGCAGGGAGCGGAGACTTCGTTACTGGAAACAACGACCATGCCCAGGTTCGGGTCGATATAGTTGGCGGTAGCTACATTAAAGACCTGTCCGACGATGCAGTCCATTTCCTTAACGGTGTAGTCGAAAGTATAGATGACGGTATCTCCGGATTCCATCTTTGCAATGTACTCCGGAGCCTTCATAAAGATGCTGTCAAAGACACAGACATCCGTTACCGCATAGGGAGTGCCGTTCGTTACGGCTACCAGGAACTCGATGGTGTCACCCTCTACGAAGAACATGCCGTTGCCGGGAACGGTATTGACCATCTTATAGAC
>JAZUIK010000162.1:0-12716 GCA_045642205.1 Bianqueaceae bacterium | reverse complement strand
AGCAGGAGGAATTACAGCATGGCTATGAATGTAAATGAAGATGTAAGAAAGATCCTGGAAGAGCAGGATCAGCTGCAGGTACTTCGTTTTTATGATCAGCTGAGTTCTGAAGAGAAAGCGACATTTGAAGCGCAGATCAAGGCAGTGGATTTCGATATGATCCATCAGGCTATGAAGCCTCAGAAGACTAACGAAAACGATGTGATCGAGCCTGTAGAGACCTTGACAGCCGCAAAGATCAATGAGAGAAAAGATGAGTTCAAAAAGGCCGGAGAACAGGCCCTGAGAGAAGGAAAGATGGCCGCTGTCATCTTAGCCGGTGGTCAGGGTTCCAGACTGGGTCATGATGGTCCTAAGGGTACACTGAATGTAGGTATCACCAAGGAAAAGTATCTGTTTGAGATCTTACTGGAGAATATCTGCCGCAATACGGATCCTGTAGGAACCACTATGCATGTGTATATCATGACCAGTGATATCAACCATGAAGCAACGGTCTCCTTCTTTGAAGAGCATGATTGTTTTGGTTATCCTCAAGACCACATCCATTTCTTCCGTCAGGACATGGCTCCTGCACTGGACCGAAGCGGAAAGCTCCTTCTGGAAACGAAGGGATCCTTAAATCTGGCACCCAACGGCAACGGCGGATGGTTCCGTACATTGCAGCGTCAGGGTCTGGTCGAAGAGATGAAGGGATTCGGTATCGAGTGGCTGGATGTGGTGTCTGTAGACAGTGTGCTCCAGGATATCGGAGATCCGATCTACTTAGGTGCCTGCATCGCAACAGGCAATCGCTGCGGCGCCAAGGTTGTCTCTAAGGTAGACCAGAATGAGAAGGTCGGTGCCAACTGTCTGCGCAACGGTCATCCTTCCATCGTGGAATATTCCGAACTGACCGACGAGATGCGCTGGGCAAAGAACGAGGATGGATCCTATCTGTATCAGTTCGGAGCCATCGTTAATTATCTCTTCCATATCGAGACGACGGAAGAAAAAGCCGGAGGTAATCTGCCGGTACATCAGGCCATCAAGAAGATCACCTGTCTGGATGAAGAGGGCAACACGGTTGTTCCTGCAGATCCGAATGCCATCAAGCTGGAATACTTCATCTTCGACATTCTGGAATTCTTTGATTCCTGCCTGTTTTTCGAATGCATCCGTGAGGATGAGTTCGCCCCCATCAAGAACCGAACCGGTGTGGATTCCCTGGATAGTGCCAGAGAACTGTACACCGCAAAATACGGTAACATTTTATGATCTTTTAAGGAGTACGTATCATGAAAAAGCCCTTTGTCGTTGCCATTGCCGGATGCAGTGCCAGTGGAAAAACTACATTTACCAAGATGCTGACAGAAGATCTTGCTGATCTGAAGGTCGAGGTCCTTACCACCGATCGTTTCTTTAAGCGTCCTCTTCCCAAGATGATGTCTCCTCTGTCTAACACAGAGTGGGATGATTACAATTGCATCGAGTCTCTGAACTTTGAAGCATACCTGGAGGCTGCCAAGGAGATCACTGCCAGAGAGGATCTGGATGTAGTTATCTTCGAGGGACTGACCGTACTTCATTTCCCTGAGCTTCGTGAGATGGAAGATCTGAAGGTCTTTTTGGATCTGGACCATGCGATCCGTATGTATCGCCGTGTAAAGCGTAATATGGAAGCTGGAAGAGGCACCATGGAGGAGATCGCTGATTTCTATCTGAACTCTGCTATGTACAGTGAGGCTCAGTTCATCATGCCCACCAAGATGCAGGCTGATATCGTTCTGAACGGACATAACTTTGCTACCGGTCTTGGAAAGACCATCGTAGAAGAGTACATCCGCGCTCATCTTGGCTGATCCAAAGAAAAATTAAATATCAAGTAAAAATACTTGACACTCGGACGATTTCTGATATAATAGTTCGAGTGTCAAGTTTTTTTGCTTGACAGGTCGAAGTTCCTTTGGTAGTATAGCGAGGTGCGTTTCATGGAAGAATTGTTCAGACAGGCGATGCTGTTTGATTTTTATTCACCGATGCTGACACCCAGACAGCAGGAACTTTGCCGTATGCATCTTCTGGAGGATTGGTCCCTGGGAGAGATCGCAGAGGAAAAGGGAATCTCCAGACAGGCTGTCAGTGATGCCATCAAGCACGGCATCCAGACCATGGAAAAAACAGAGCAGCAGCTGCACACTGTAGAAAGATTCCTGAGAATACTCAGTGAGATAGATGCTTTGGAGCGTTTGAGTGATGAGGGCGCTTCCAAAGAGGAGATAAAAAAGCAGATTCAGGTCCTTAAAGGCGCAGCAGCGCTGGAGGATACAGGAGCGATCAATGGCATTTGAAAACTTGTCCGATAAGCTGCAAGGCGTATTTAAAAAGCTGCGCAGTAAAGGAACCATTACAGAAAAAGACCTGAAGGAAGCCATGCGCGAGGTCAAGCTGGCACTGCTGGAAGCAGATGTCAACTTCAAAGTCGTTAAGGAATTTACCAATAAGGTCAACGAGAGAGCACTCGGCTCCGATGTGCTGACTTCCCTGACACCCGGTCAGCAGGTCGTAAAGATCGTAAATGAAGAACTGATCTCCCTGCTTGGAAGTGAGGAGGAATCCAAACTTCAGTACGGAGACACCGTTCCCACCGTCTATATGATGGTCGGTCTTCAGGGTGCCGGTAAAACTACCATGGCAGCCAAACTTGCCAACATGCTGAAGCAGCGCGGCAAGAAGCCCTTGCTGGCAGCCTGCGATATCTATCGTCCCGCAGCTATCAAGCAGCTGCAGATCCTGGGACAGCAGATCGACGTTCCTGTCTTTGAGATGGGCATCGATGTCAATCCCGTTGAGATCGCTCAGAAGGCGGTAGAGAAGGCAAGAAACCTTGGCTGTAACCTGGTCATCGTGGATACGGCAGGTCGTCTGCAGATCGATGAAGGTCTGATGGACGAACTGGAAAATATCAAGAATACGGTCCATCCTACAGAGATCCTTCTGACGGTCGATTCCATGACCGGTCAGGAAGCTGTCAATGTAGCGAAGGGATTCGATGAAAAGCTGGATGTCACCGGTGTTGTTCTGACAAAGCTGGATGGCGATACCCGTGGTGGTGCGGCCTTATCTATCCGTTCCGTCACCGGTAAGCCCATCAAGTTCTCCGGTATCGGTGAGAAGATGGCAGACATCGAAGTTTTCCATCCCGACCGTATGGCCTCCAGGATCCTTGGTATGGGCGATGTCCTGACCATGATCGAGAAGGCACAGGAAAGTATCGACGAAGAGGAGGCCCGCAAGATCTCCGAACGTACCATGTCCAACAGTTTCAATCTGGAGGACTTTCTGACCAGTATGAATCAGGTCAAGAAGATGGGCGGTATCGGATCCATCATGGGCATGCTTCCCGGTATGAGCGGTATGGCGAATGACGTAGATGTGGATGATAAAGCCATGAAGCGTCTGGAAGCCATGATCTACTCCATGACACCGGAGGAGAGAAGAAAGCCTCAGATCCTGGATGCATCCAGAAAGCGTCGTATCGTCAAGGGTTCCGGAACCAGTATCCAGGAACTTAACAGACTGCTCAAGCAGTTTGATCAGATGAAGCAGATGATGAAGCAGTTCAAGGGTAAGGGTGGCAGACGCCGTATGATGAATACCCTGGGACGTTTCACCGGTGGTCGTTCCCCCTTCGGCTTCTAAATTACGAGAGAAACACGGGACCAACAAGGTTCAGTTTCCAATATAAAAAATCAATGATATTTTTATCAGGAGGTACATTATCATGGTCAAAATGAGACTTAAGCGTATGGGTTCTAAGGGAGCTCCTTTCTATCGTATCATCGTTGCAGACGTTCGTTCTCCTCGCGATGGCCGCTTCATCGAGGAAGTTGGTTACTACGATCCCACCAAGAAGCCCAGCGTCATCAAGGTTGACGAAGAGATCGCTAAGAAGTGGATTGCTAACGGTGCACAGCCCACTGAGACCGTCAAGAAGCTGCTGAAGATCGCCGGCATTCAGTAAGGAGATCTAAGAAGGAGGCAACAATGAAAGAACTTGTTGAATTCATTGTGAAGTCCCTTGTAGATCATCCTGAGCAGGTAGTCGTAACGGAAGAGATCAAAGGTGAAGAGCATGAGATCTCTGTAAATGTCGCACCTGATGACATGGGTAAGGTGATCGGCAAGCAAGGACGTATCGCAAAAGCAATTCGAACTGTTGTTAAGTCAGCCGCTATCAAGTCTGACATTCAGGTCTCTGTAGAGATCGGTCAGTAAGAAAAACGGTATGAGCCAGCCTCAAGCTGGCTCTTTTGCTGTCCCAGCCATTGCAGGCACAACGGCAAGATAAGAAAATCAAAAGAGAAGGAGGTTCCTATGAGCGGAATGTTTCGCGTAGGGGTGGTCACATCCACCCATGGTGTCAAGGGTGCCGTTAAGGTCTATCCGACCACCGATGATCCCAAGCGCTTTCTTGATCTGAAAAAGGTCATTCTCGGAAAGACGGATCAGGAGGAAGATGCTAAGACGGTCTATGAGATCGAAAAAGTCCAGTTCTTCAAAAACCAGGTCATCCTGAAAATGAAGGAAGTGAACGATATGGATGCAGCCCAGCTTCTGAAGGGATGCTCCCTCTGGATCAAGGACGAGGATGCCGTTGCTCTGGAGGAGGATGAGTTTTTCATCCGCGATTTCCTCGGAGCAAAGGTGATCGATGAAGATGGTGCATCCATCGGTGAGATCTACGATATCATGGAGACCGGAAGCAACTTTGTCTTCGAGATCAAGGAAGGAAACGGAAAGAAGTTCCTGCTCCCTGTGATCAAAGACTGTGTCCTGAAGATGGATACAGAGACCAAGACGGTGACGGTCCATATTCTTGAGGGATTAAGAGAATGAAATTTGTTGTCATGACATTATTTCCGGACATGATCCGTCAGAGTGCATCTCACAGTGTGCTGGGGCGTGCCATCGACAAAGGCATCATCGAACTGGAAGCGGTGGATATCCGTGATTATTCCACCAACCACTACCATTCTGTGGACGATTATCCCTTTGGGGGCGGCGCAGGAATGGTCATGCAGGCAGAACCCGTTTCTGCATGCTACCACGATATCAAGGAGCGTCTTCTGAAGACGGATGCCCCGGTGATCTTTATGTCACCTACAGGCAGACGTTTCGATCAGAAGATCGCCAGAGAACTTTCTGAACACGAGGAGATCGTGCTTCTGTGCGGGCACTATGAAGGAATCGATCAGAGAGTCATTGATGAGATCGTCACAGACGAGATCTCCATCGGAGATTACGTCTTAACGGGAGGAGAGCTCCCGGCTATGGTCATTATGGATACTGTATCCAGACTGGTGGATGGAGTTCTTGGAAACCAGGAATCCTATCAGGAGGAATCTTTCTCCGGTATGTGGCTGGAGTATCCGCAGTATTCCCGTCCCAGAGAGTTCAAGGGAATGGAAGTGCCGGAGGTACTGCTTTCCGGTAACCACGCAGCCATCAGAAAATGGCGTTTAGAGAAGTCCATCGAGGCTACTTTGGACAAACGTCCCGATATGATCAGGGAAGAAGAGATGACCAAGGAAGAAAAGAAGATTTACCGCACAGTTTTAGAAAAAAGAAGTTTACAAGAAGATGAACCTATGGTATAATCTTCGCTTGTGAACATATTACGGATATTCCGCTGGCATGACGCTCGAGGAGAGTATGTGTTATAGAGTATCTTAGACTAAAGGAGTTTTATTATGAACGCAGAGATCATTCGCGCAATTGAGAGTGAGCAGATCAAGACTGACGTACCCCAGTTCCAGGTTGGTGATACCATCCGTGTATACGCCAAGATCAAGGAAGGTACTCGTGAGCGTATCCAGATGTTCGAAGGCACCGTTGTTCGTCGTGTAAACGGCGGCATCTCCGAGAACGTTACCGTTCGCCGTGTTGCATACGGTGTAGGTGTTGAGAAGACCTGGCCCATCAACTCTCCCAACATCGATCATATCGAAGTAGTTCGCAAGGGTAAGGTACGTCGTGCCCGCCTTAACTACCTGCGCGATCGTAAGGGTAAGGCAGCTCGTATCAAGGAAAAGATCTGATCTTTCTCCCATCGAGACTGACCACAGCAGACTTTTATCTGCTGCATAATGAGAATGCTGAAGCATGCAAAAACGAAAAAAGGGGCCTCGTGTCCCTTTTTTCTGCTTTTGGCAAGTGTTATGAGGAAGAAGTATGGATAATCGACAGACATCGAAAGATGCTGCTTTAAATGCGCTTTTTGACACAGAGGATACAAATACCACTCCGCAGCTCTACGAGTTTAATTTCGAAGAGATCAATGTGGAAGATGTGGAGGTCCAGCATCCGATCCAGCAGGAAATGGTGGAGGAACCGAAAGAAGAAAGTATCCTTGTGGAACTGACTCCCGAACAGGAGGAAAAGCGGCAGGAAAAGATCCGCAGGAAGAGAGAGCGCCGAAAGGGTCTGAATGCTTCCATCGGTTTCTTTACCTGGGTCAAAGATCTGGTGATCGCAGGACTGATCCTTTGGATCGTCTTCTCCGTTGCCGGTTTTGAAAGTGTCAAGGATTCCAATATGGATCCGACCCTGATCGAGGGAGAACAGCTCCTGATCTTTAAGTACAGCTACAAGATCGCCTCTCCCAAGCGAGGCGAACTGATCGCCATCAAGAATACCGCATCGGAAACCGCGGATCCCGAGGATAACGGTGTCTTTTTTGCCCGTGTCATCGGTCTTCCGGGAGATAAGATCTTTATCAATGGTAACGGTCAGATCTATCTGAACGATATCCTGTTTGAGACCAGCTATTGTAACGGTACGACAGGTTATGTCTATGGCGAGATGACGTATCCCTATGTGGTTCCCGAGGAGTCGTATTTTGTATTAAGTGATAATCCGGCTTCCACGCTGGATAGCCGATATGGTTCGGTCAGAGCCGTCGCTCTGGAAGAGATCGAGGGTAAGGTCATTTGCTGTTTCTGGCCTCAGGAATCCTGGCGTCCGATCCATTAAATCCGGAAATTCGATGAACTGCCCAGGACTCCGGTCATGGGCAGTTTCTTTATATATTTTTGTTTGAGAAAGCAGGTGATGAAAGATGGACGAGAATACGAGAAATATCAATTGGTTCCCCGGTCATATGGCGAAGACCAAGCGTATGATGGAGGAGAACATCAAACTGGTGGATGTTGTCGTCGAAGTAGTGGATGCCCGTATCCCTGCCAGCAGTAAGAATCCCTATCTGGATCGTCTGTGGAATCGTCGTCCCCGCATTATTGCCATGAACAAGACGGATCTGGCTGATCCTGCGATCACGGAGCAGTTTAAGAAGTGGTATGAAGAGCAGGGAATGGCTGTTGTCCTGATTGATGCTCTGAAAGGTAAAGGCATCAAGGATATCAGTAAGAAGGCGGTAGAGATCGTAAGAGCAAAGAGAGAGCAACAGTCTTCGGTCCTGAAGGCTGATCGTCCTGTCAGACTGATGATCACCGGAATCCCCAATGTAGGTAAGTCTACAGTCATCAATCAGATGGCTCATCGTTCCGATGCAGCGAAGACCGGTAATAAGCCCGGTGTCACAAAAGGAAAGCAGTGGATCCGCCTGCAGAACGGCGCCAGCCTTTTGGATACGCCCGGTATCCTCTGGCCCAAATTTGAGGATCAGGAGATCGGATTTAAGATCGCCTTTATCGGATCCATCAGTGATGATATCCTGGATAAATATACCCTGGCTATCAATCTGCTGGATAATCTGAAAAAGCGCTATGGTTCCCGTTTGATCGAGCGATATGGTATCGCTCAGGAAGAACTTGCCTTTGGAGGAGACCATATCATCGAGGCCATCGGTAAAAAGAGAGGCCATCTCAAATCCGGCGGTATCGTGGATGTGGAACGTACAGCCATCATGATCGTGGATGAATTCAGAAGCGGTAAACTGGGCAAGATCAGCCTGGAAACACCGGAGGAGATCGAAAATGCCAAGAGTGGATCTGAAGGAGAAGTTTGAGAGAATGTCTGTCTATGAAAAGGAGGCTCTGTCACAGGGCTACCGTTTCATAGCAGGTATGGATGAGGTGGGCCGCGGTCCTCTGGCAGGACCTGTGGTCACAGCGGCAGTCATCCTGGATCCCGAGGTTCCGATCCTGGGGTTGGATGATTCCAAAAAACTTTCTGCCAAGAGAAGAGCAGAGTTGAAAAAAGAGATCGAAGAAAAGGCCTTAGCTATCGGTATCGGTATCCTGGATGAGAAGGTCATCGATGATATCAATATCCTGCAGGCTACCAAACAGGCCATGAAGCAGGCTCTTCTGAATTTAAAACTCGATCCGGACCTTGTCCTGATCGATGCGGTCCATCTGGATGGTTTGATGATCCCTCAGAGAAGTATCATCAAGGGAGACGCCCAGTCGGTTTCCATTGCTGCCGCCAGTATCGTGGCCAAGGAGACCAGAGATGCCATGATGGCAGCATATGATGAGATCTACCCCGGATACAACTTTGCTAAGCACAAGGGATATGGTACGAAGGAACATATGGATGCGATCCGCTCCCTGGGCCCCAGTCCGATCCACAGAAAAAGCTTTATCAAGAATATCTGGCACGAGTGATCAATTAAGGAGTCTTAATGGGCAGACAGTCAGAACTGATGGGTGTCTGGGCTGAAAGACGCATCGAGAGATATCTGATATCCAAAGGAATGCAGATGGTTGCATCCCGCTACGCCTCCCGTTTCGGAGAGATCGATCTGATCTTCTATGACGGCGAGGTACTGGTCTTTGGAGAAGTGAAGTATCGAAGCACTCTTTCTTTCGGATCCCCCATGGAGGCGGTAACGCCGGACAAGCAGAGAAAATTAAGACTGTGTGCCAGACAATATTTACGTGATACAGGGACGGAGGATCGTCCCTGTCGATTTGATGTGATCGCCCTCTGGAAAGAAGGAGAGCGGTTAAAGGTGCGTCATATAAAGAACGCGTTTTAAAGGAGGAGACAATGAGTTCCGAGATCGAATTCAATGAGTTCAGTGCCCACGAATTGACTTCCCGCACGTTGGGAGTCCACAGAGAAGGGGCCGTATACTATGTCACCATCCCCTCCTTTGAAAAGACCGGACTGGTACGACATCTGTTTTCCACCCGTCGAGGCGGAGTCAGTGTCGGTGCTCTTGGCCCCATGAACCTTGGATTCTCCAGAGGGGATTCCATGGATAATGTATTGGAGAATTACCGCAGGATCTGCTATGTTTCCGGTATCTATCCGGGAGATATGGTCTTTTCCGATCAGATCCATAAGGATGTGGTCCTGGAGGTCGATGCCAGAGACAGAGGTAAAGGCATCTTAAAGCCCCGTGAAATGCAGGGAGTGGATGCCCTTGTCACCAATACACCTGAGGTGTGTCTGGTCACCAACCATGCAGACTGCGTTCCTCTGTTTTTCCTGGATCCTGTGAAAAAGGCCATCGGCCTGGCTCATGCCGGCTGGAGAGGAACCGCCATGGAGATCGGTCGAAAGACAGTAGAAAAGATGACAGAGTGCTACGGATGTGATCCTAAAGATATCCTTGCGGGAATCGGTCCTTCCATCGGCCCTTGCTGCTTTGAAGTAGGAATGGATGTAAAGATCATCTTCGAAATGGGATTCCCTGAGTGGGCGGATCGGATCATTCTTCCCGGTAAGACCCCGGATAAGGTACAGATCGACCTTTGGGAGACCAATCGTCGGATCCTGATGGCAGCAGGTCTTCGAGAGGAACATATCACCGTCTCGGATATCTGCACCAAGTGTGAATATGAATTTTTCCATTCTCATCGCAAGGTGGGAAATCATCGCGGAACACAGATGGCTTTCTTGGAGTTGATCTAAATGAAACAGGTTATTAAACAGATTAAGCCCGGCAGTATTGGTGAAGAGATCGGATTTGAACCCGGTGACGCCATTTTGACCATCGACGGTCAGACCATCGAAGATGTTCTGGATTATTACTATTATCTGGAAAGAGATTTCATCGAGGTAGAGGTCGAGACCAAAGACGGCGAGATCGTGAATGTGGAGATCGAAAAGGAAGAGGATGAGGACCTGGGACTTGTCTTTGAAGAAGAGTTCATGGGTGTCTATCGTCACTGCCACAATAAGTGTATCTTCTGCTTTATCGATCAGCTGCCTAAGGGCATGCGCAGCACACTGTATTTCAAGGATGATGATGCCAGATTGTCTTTCCTCAGCGGTAATTACATTACCATGACCAACATGTCTGAGGAGGATCTGGATAAGATCATCCGCTATCATATGTCTCCTATCAATGTATCGGTACAGGCCACGGATCCTGAGCTGCGTGTTCGTATGCTCAAAAATCCGAAGGCTGTCAATCTGATGCCCCGACTTAAGAAACTCAAGGAAGGCGGCATCGTCATGAATGCCCAGATCGTTCTGTGCAAGGGCTTTAATGACGGCGAGCAGCTGGATCGTTCCATTCAGGACCTGATGCAGTTCCGTCCCGAACTAAGAAGTGTGGGTATCGTACCTGTGGGACTGACCAAGCATCGTCAGGGACTGGAACCTCTGGAAAAGTTTACGAAGGAAGATGCAGCCAGAGTCATCGATCAGGTCTATCCCTGGCAGGAGAAGAGTAAGAAAGAGACCGGATCAAGATTTATCCATCTGTCCGATGAATTCTATATCCTGGCAGAGAGAGAGTTGCCGGAGGAGGAATATTACGACGGATATGTCCAGATCGAAAACGGCGTAGGCATGATGCGTCTTTTCGTAGATGAGGCGGAGAGTGTGATCCGTACACTGGATCCTTCCGAAAAGAGAAAAGGACATCTGTCCATGATCACCGGTCTGTCTGCCAGCCGTTTTATCCATGCCATCGCAGAGAAGATCGAAGCCATCTATCCTGAAGTCAAGATCGAGGTCTATGACATCGTCAATCATTTCTTCGGTGAGGATATTACCGTAACGGGACTCCTTACGGGACAGGATATCCTGGCCCAGCTGAAGGATAAAGAATTAGGTGACGGACTGATGCTGCCGGGTAATCTTCTCAAGGCAGATGAGGATATCCTGCTGGATGATATGCCCCTGGAGAACATCTCCAAGACTTTACAGACACCCGTTTATGTGGTAAAATCTTCGGGTGCAGATTTTGTCCGTGGTATCCTTTCATACACGGAGATCGCACATTAAATTTGACTGGAAAGTGATATTATATGAAACCTATCGTGGCAATTGTTGGCCGTCCCAATGTCGGTAAGTCGACTCTGTTCAATCGACTGGCCGGAGAGAGGATCTCCATTGTCAAGGATACGCCCGGTGTTACCCGTGACCGTATCTATGCCGAGGGAGAATGGCTGAACCACCATTTTACAATGATCGATACCGGCGGTATTGAGCCCAAAACGGACGATATGCTGCTGAAATATATGCGCGATCAGGCACAGATGGCTATTGATATGGCCCATGTGATCGTGTTTATCGTTGATTCCAAGGCAGGACTGACGGATGCAGACGGTGAGGTAGCGAATATGCTCCGCCGCGCGAAGAAGCCCGTCGTTCTGGCTGTCAACAAGCTGGACAATATGAGGGATATTTCCCCGATTTATGAATTTTACAATCTAGGCCTGGGTGATCCCATGCCTATTTCTGCTGAGCAGGGATTGGGTCTGGGTGATATGCTGGACGAAGTCGTTAAGGCATTTCCTGAAGGAACCGATGACTCCGAAGCAGAGGACACCTTGAAGATCGCCATCATTGGTAAACCCAATACCGGAAAGTCTTCTCTGATCAACCGTCTTCTGGGCGAAAACCGTATGATCGTCAGTGATATCGCAGGAACTACCCGTGATGCGGTAGACTCTGAGGTCGTTTATAATCATCGCAAATATACCTTTATCGATACCGCCGGAATCCGCAGACAGAGTAAGGTCAACGAGGATATCGAGCGCTACTCTGTCATGCGTTCTGTCGCAGCGGTAGAGAGAGCCGATATTGCCATTATCATGATCGATGCGACTACCGGTATTACCGAGCAGGATGCAAAGATCGCCGGTGTTGCCCATGACAACGGCAAGGGCGTTATCATTGCTGTCAACAAGTGGGATGCCATCGAGAAAGATGACAAGACCATGAATGAATTCGGTAAGGATGTGGACACTGTCCTCAGTTACCTTCCCTATGCACCTAAGATCTATATTTCTGCCCTGACCGGCCAGAGGATCGGTAAGATCTTCGAGACCATCGATCAGGTAGAGGAGAATATCAATAAGCGTGTTCCTACGGGTATCTTGAACAATGTCCTGTATGACGCTACTGCCATGAATCAGCCCCCGAGTGACAAGGGTCGTCAGCTGCGTATCTATTACATGACACAGATCGGTGTCACGCCGCCTACCTTTGTTATCTTCGTTAACAATGCGGAACTGATGCATTATTCCTATAAGCGTTATCTGGAGAATTGCCTGAGAAATAACTTTGGCTTCGAGGGTACACCTGTCAAGTTTATCATTCGTGAGAGAAACGAATTGAGTGAGCGTTTTTAAAGTATGAGTACTATTTTGATACGCGTTTCGTGTATATTGATCGGATATTGCTTTGGCTGTATCAACTTTGCCTTTATCCTGGGTAAGTGGAAAAAGAAGATCGATATCCGTGACTACGGCAGCGGAAATGCCGGAACCACCAATGCTTTGAGAGTGCTGGGAAAGAAGATGGGTATC
>JAZUIK010000161.1:0-20971 GCA_045642205.1 Bianqueaceae bacterium | reverse complement strand
CCGCAGCAGATCTGGTACAGCTCATCCGCACCAACATTGACCTTGCATACGTGCAGATGGGTATCGGGGATCAGTTCACACTCGATGACCTCACCGACAACGATTCCGGAAATATCCTTTCCGATCTGATATCTCTCTTCGACTTCGAAACCACAGTCAAACAGCTTTCCTTCCAGCTCCTCGGGTGTGATATCGATGTCTACATAATTCTTAAGTAAACTGAATGGTACTAACATATTTCAACCTCTTATATTCCGTAAAATAGACGATTTCTTATCACTAAAAGATCAGGCATCCTTGAACTGTTCCAGGAAACGAAGATCGTTCTCGAACATCAGTCCAATGTTGTTGATACCATACTTCAGCATGGCAATACGCTCGATACCGATACCGAATGCAAATCCGGAGTAGACGTTAGGATCGATGCCGCAGTTCTCCAGAACGGAATGATGAACAACGCCGGCACCCATAACCTCGATCCAGCCGGTGTGCTTGCAAAGACCGCAGCCCTTACCACCGCACTCGAAGCAGCTGACATCGACCTCTACACTGGGCTCAGTGAAGGGGAAGTAACTGGGGCGAAGACGGGTCTTGACCTCACCCTGGAAGATCTGCTGTGCGAACTTCTCCAGCATACCCTGAAGGTCACACAGAGTGATATTCTTATCTACGACCAGACCTTCCATCTGATGGAACATGGGAGAATGGGTCGCATCAGAGTCAGAACGGAAAACACGTCCGGGAGCCAGGACCTTGATAGGAGGCTTCTTCATATCCATAACACGGATCTGTCCGCCGGAGGTCTGAGTTCTTAAAAGGATATCCTCTCCGATATAGAAAGTATCCTGCATATCTCTTGCGGGATGGTTCTTGGGAACATTCAGACGGGTGAAGTTATGGTCATCATCCTCGATCTCAGGGCCCTCGAATACCTCAAAGCCCATGCCGGCAAAGATGTCGACGATCTCCTGCTTGACCAGAGTAATGGGATGCAGAGCACCTCTCTTACGGCGTACAGCGGGCATAGTGATATCCACCTGCTCACTCTTGTTGCGCTTCTCGAGCTCGACGGCTTCCATCTTCTCTCTCAGGATCTGGTAGTCTTTCTCGACCTGGACCTTAAATTCATTGATGGTCTTACCCATCAGGGGACGATCTTCCTTCGCAACATCTCTAAGGCCCTTCATCAGGTCCTGGACTGCGCCATTCTTACCAAGATACTTCTGCCAGAATTCAGCCAGCTGCTCTTTGCCGCCGATCTGACCGATCTCATTTTTGATCTGCTCACGCAGATTCTGGATCTTCTGTTCCATATTTCACCTCTCGTAAAATTAAAGAACCCCGCCCAACAACTGTTGGACGGGGATATTTCCGTGGTACCACCAAACTTCGATCATGAACTGAAACCGGACAATACCCGATCTTCATGATCCTCGTCGCGCCATAATGCGGTCGCCTGCAGCAGGGATTATGTCTCCCTGCAGCTCCCATGGTGAAAGTTCGCTCAAGGTCTCATCGGAAGATTTTCAGCCCAAGATCTTCCTTCTCTGAAGGTGAGATGCTCTCAAGTTACTGCTCCATGTTCAAAGCAGATATCCTGTGTATTCTACCATCGAACCATACTTTCGTCAAGAAAAGAAGCCGGAAAATCTCCCGGCTTCTGATATCTTACAGATGAAGTCTTACAAACTTCGAAAGACATTCGTCTGGTTTCACCTTACAGGTGATGACGAACGAATTTTGAAAGACGTTTGTGTGACTTCAGCTTACAGATGAAGTCTTACAAACTTCTTTTTTCCGCGCTGGATCACAATTCCCTCGCCTTCGAAGTCAGCCTTAGCCTTCTTCACAGCAATACTATTGACCTTCTCACCGGCAACGACAACACCGCCCTGCTCTACATTGCGGCGGCCCTCGCTGCGGCTGGCAGCCAATCCTGCCTTCTGCAGCATGGAGATAACGTCGATCTCGCCATCGATAAAGTCAGCGTCGGTCAAAGTAGCCTCAGGCATGTTAGAGGTGTCGTTTCCGCCGCCAAAGAGTGCTCTTGCAGCATCCTGTGCCTTCTTAGCCTCTTCCTCACCATGTACCATCTGGGTCAGCTCGTATGCCAGGATCTCCTTAGCCTCATTCAGCTTGGCATCCTTCCAGTCAGCCATAGCCTCGATCTGCTCCATGGGCAGGAAGGTCAGAAGGCGGATACACTTCATAACATCAGCATCGCCAACATTTCTCCAGTACTGGTAGAACTCGAAGGGAGTGGTCTTGTTGGCATCCAGCCAGACTGCATTACCTGCGGTCTTACCCATCTTCTTACCGTTGGAGTCGGTCAGAAGAGTGATGGTCATAGCGTGAGCATCCTTACCCAGCTTACGACGGATCAGTTCGGTACCACCCAGCATGTTGGACCACTGGTCATCGCCACCGAACTGCATGTTGCAGCCGTAGTTCTTGAACAGATGGTAGAAGTCGTAGGACTGCATGATCATGTAGTTGAACTCAAGGAAAGAAAGACCCTTCTCCATACGCTGCTTGTAGCACTCAGCTCTCAGCATGTTGTTAACGGAGAAGCATGCACCGACTTCACGGAGCAGTTCCACATAGTTCAGTTTCAGCAGCCAGTCTGCATTGTTGATCATCTGTGCCTTGCCCTCACCGAAATCGATGAAGCGCTCCATCTGACGCTTGAAGCACTCAGCATTATGCTGGATGTCTTCGATAGTCAGCATCTTACGCATGTCGGTACGACCGGAGGGATCACCGATCATGGTGGTGCCGCCACCGATCAGCGCGATGGGCTTGTTGCCTGCCATCTGCAGACGCTTCATAAGAGTAAGCGCCATGAAATGGCCTGCAGTCAGAGAATCAGCGGTACAGTCAAAGCCGATGTAAAAGGTTGCCTTTCCGGCATCGATCATCTTACAGATCTCTTCCTCGTTGGTCCACTGCGCGATCAGACCACGAGCTTTTAATTCTTCAGAAAGTGTCATTTTACTTTCTCCTTTCGATTTTCGGGGGCTTTTTCTAAAGGACCTTCCTTTGCTACAAACAAGAAAGAACCACTCAAACTTTGGATCTCTTCGCGATCAAAGTTTGAGTCGTTTCGGAGAAACGAAACTTCAGGTAAAAGGGGACAAAAGAAAACACTGTTTTCTTTTGTCCCTTTTCCCTGAGTCTTGTTTCTTTCTTGTTACGAAAAAAAGCCGCCCTTAGGATATAAGGACGGGCATACGCCGTGTTACCACCTTACTTCGCATCTTGCTCACACAAGATACCTTAGGACGTTCATAGATGAATCCAAAACGTCGTTCCCTTTTACGGCGGAAATTCCGTCACAGCCTACTTTCTTTCGAGTTCGGTGCGCAGCTCGAGGAGGTATTCCTCAGGATCCGTTTGTCTTGCGCCTCTCACCAGCCGGCAACTCTCTGTAGATCCAAATCCTGACTACTTGTTCCTGTCAAAGCCTTTGAAATTGAACTTCGTCATTATATCAATCTCTCATCTCGAAGTCAAGATTTCTCCCTGTTTTCCTGCAAAGATGCTATACTATATCCATATACATAACATCTGCCATATATGCAAGAAAGGTCTGTCCTTCCATGCTGACATACACCAGACTCAGTGACTATCTAAAAGTCGCTTTCCACCTTTCTCCCGGTGAAAAGATCTACAAGTTAGCACTCTCCTCCGGCTGTACCTGTCCCAATCGGGATGGTACCCTTGGAAACAGGGGATGTATTTTCTGTTCCAGAGGCGGCAGCGGTGAATTTGCTTCTTCCTCTGCTCTATCCATCTCCGAGCAGATCGAGCAGGGAAAAGCCCTGTTGAAAAGCAAAGCTCCTAACAGCCGCTACATCGCATACTTTCAGTCCTTTACCAACACCTATGCTCCGGCAAGCGTACTCCGTCCCCTCTTCACCGAAGCGATCCTACATCCCGAAGTAGCTGTTCTTTCCATCGCTACCAGACCCGATTGTCTTGAACCCGAGATCCTCTCCCTGTTGGAAGAACTAAACCGTATCAAGCCCGTCTGGGTGGAACTGGGACTGCAGACGATCCATCCACAAACCGCACAGTATATTCGAAGAGGCTATGAACTCTCGGTATTTGATAAGGCTGTCCATGATCTGAAAGCCATCGGTGTCAGTGTGATCGTCCATCTGATCCTCGGTCTTCCCGGAGAAGCAAAAGACGATATGGTCCAAAGTTCCCATTATGTATCCGATCTCCTCATAAAAGAACGCAGTAGTTCTATGAATGACAGTTTTTCTGAAAAAATTCCTCCTGCAGATGGCATCAAACTGCAGCTCTTGCACGTTCTTAAAGACACAGACCTGGCAGATGACTGCCACAAGGGAGTGTTTCAAACATTAGAGATGGATGAATATTTCCGTATCCTGAAACACTGCATCGAAGTCATCGATCCTTCTCTGGTCCTGCACCGTATTACCGGGGATGGAGCAAAAAAAGATCTGATCGCACCCCTTTGGTCTGCCAATAAAAAAGCGGTCCTCAATAGTTGGAACCGCTATATCCAATAACTTCCTTCAAAACGTATAAGGAGGCGTCCATGTTTTCCACTAAGTTTATCTGTGCCACCAAGGACTATACAACCTATACCCATCATGTCCCTGCGCCCTATTTCCGCAAGAGTTTTATCCTGGAGGATTCTTTCCTGGAAAGCGACAAAGCGGCTTGTTCCATCACGCTCTGCGGACTGGGCTTTTACGACCTGTACATCAATGGATCAAAGATCACTAAGGGTATCCTGGCGCCCTATATCTCCAATCCTGATGATATCCTCTACTACGACACCTACGATCTGACTCCCTATGTCTGTCCCGGAAAGAACGTGCTCGGATTTCATCTGGGCAACGGTTTTATGAATGCGCCCGGTGGTCAGATCTGGGATTTTGATAAAGCACCTTTCAGAGGTGCACCTCGCCTTGCTTTCTCGGTGGAGATCACGGACCCTGATGGGAACCGTTCTGTCTTTGAAGCTGATGAAACCGTGAAAACAGCTCCTTCTCCTGTTCTGTTTGATGATGAGAGATGCGGATGCTTTTACGATGCAAGAAACGAGATCCCCTTATGGGCGGATCCCTCTTTCGATGATTCCGCATGGGCTGATGCACTTTCCGCCGACAGGCCTCAGGGGGAGCCTCGCCTTTGCCAGGCTGAGCCCATCCTCTCTTCTGAAACCATCTCGCCCATCCATATTCGTCCCTGCACCCTGGCGGACTACCATCCCAGAGGGGATGTTGTCAAGGAAGCCGATCCTCTTCCCTTACAGATCAAAGATGGCTATCTGTATGACTTTGGAAAGAATCTTTCCGGTACAGTGCAGTTAACGATCCAGGGAGAAATAGGGCAGCAGGTCGACCTTCAGTTTTGTGAGTATATCGATCCGGAGGGACATCCGGATTATTCCAATATCAACTTTTTCCCGGAAGGCTATGCTCAAAGAGATATCTATATCCTGAAGGGAGATGGCATCGAATCTTTTGAACCCGTATTTACCTACCATGGTTTTCGATACTGCGTCGTCCTTGGCATTACCAGGGAGCAGGCAACCAAAGACCTCCTGAAAGCAAAGAGTTACCACTCTGATCTGAAACAGCGTGGCACCTTCTCCTGCAGCGATGAGATCTTCAATCAGCTCCAGGAAATGACCCGTCGCTCGGATCTTTCCAACTTCGTCTATTTCCCCACCGATTGTCCTCACCGTGAAAAGAACGGTTGGACCGGGGATGCCGCTGCCTCGGCAGAACACATGCTCTTAAATCTGACAGCAGAAAACTCCCTGAAAGAGTGGTGCCGTAATCTGGTAAAAGCCCAGAACAAGGAGGGCGCTCTTCCGGGAATCGTACCCACCGGCGGATGGGGCTTTAGCTGGGGCAATGGTCCTGCCTGGGATGCCGCTCTTACCTATCTTCCCTACTATGTCTATCAGGTAACCGGTGATAAAGAGATCCTCGAAGAAACCGCCGATGCCATCCTCAACTATGTCATCTACATTCTTTCCAGAGCTGATGAGAATGGACTGATCCACGTTGGACTCGGTGATTGGCTGCCGATCACGACCATCCGCTCTCCTCTGGAAGTTACCGACAGCATCACTGTCCTTAGCATTCTCTATAAAGCAGCCTTCATCTTCCGTGAGCTTCATCAATACGACCGGGAACATATGACGCTGATCTATTACAGCAAACTTAGAGAAGCCATCCGTGACAACCTGATCGATGAGGACACTCTGATCGTCAGCGGTCATTGTCAGACATCTCAGGCGCTGGCAATCTATCACAATGTATTCGATCCCGAAGAGGAAGAGGACGCCTTTCAGGTCCTTCTGGATATCATCCACGAAGATGGTGACAAGCTGGACTGCGGTTTTCTTGGTATGCGCTATCTTTTCCGTGTCCTGGCAGACCATGGCGAGATGGAACTCGCCTGCCGTTTGATCCGTGGACCGGAGTATCCCTCTTACGGCAACTTTGTCAAACGCGGACTTACCACCCTGCCGGAGGACTTTGCTCCGGAAGGTAGCTTTCCAAAATCACTGAATCATCATTTCTTCGGTGATGTCTCGGCTTTCTTTATGGAATACATTGCCGGTATCCGTCCTAATCCTTTCCTTAGGGATCCCTCAGAGATCCTCGTAGCTCCTTTCTTTGTAAAGGATCTTACCTTTGCGGAGGCTTCCTATGAAACAGATCGCGGAAGTATCTATGTTCGCTGGGGAAGGAGTCATGAGAAGAAAGTAGAATTAACCATAACCCTCCAGGGAAATTTTCACGGTGTGATCCATCTTCCGAAAGGGTATGTCCTTGCTGACACAGAAACTGCCTCCGCGCCTTTGACAAGTGGCAGTTTTACTGTTACGAAAAAGCTTTAGAAAAACGTAAAAACACTGAAATTCAGGTATTCCAATAATGTGACCTGATTTCAGTGTTTTTTCATGCTCTGTGTTCAATGACCCACTCCAACAGTTGTTCATAGCTCATCTCACCGGATGCCACTCCAAGTCCGATGGCTACGATTTCTTCATCAGTGCATTGAATACGGATTCCATTGATTTCAAGAAAGGATAACATCACATAGACACCGATACGCTTATTACCATCTACAAATGCATGATTGGAGATCAGTGCATACCCTAACCGTGCTCCCTTCTCTTCCTTGGTTGGATAAAACTCCACATCACCAAAACCGGAAAAAGCACTGTCCAAGGCAGATTCTAAAAGTTTTTCATCTCTGACTCCTATTCTTCCTCCTGTCGCTTCCCCCATTAATTGATGCAGTAAAAGGATCTTTTCTTTGGAAAATCGGATCATTTTGCCAACTCCTCAAAAGCCGCTTTGTGTTCCCTTAATATTCTTTTTGCAACAAACTCCAGTTTTTCATCTTCGGTCATCTCGATCTGCGGCTCTGTTTCCAGATCAATTAGCAAAAACTTGGGGCGATTATTTTTTATCACAACTACATGCCCCTTTTTTTCTGCTACGCGTGCTACTTTAGAAAAATTCTGATTGGCCTCTGTCGCCGTCACCATACTATTTGTATTGATAATCATCTCTCAACCTCCTCAAAAGATAATACCACATTATAGGATATTTTCAACCTATTTTTTATCCTATACTTTTTCTTACTATTTCCTCCACCATTCATGTTATAATCTATCCGTTCTATCCATACATTAACAGATCCGTCTGACCACATTGTTCATTCAATCAACGAAAGCGGTGTTCTATGATGAAAATTTCCAAATCGGAACGTCTCCGAAAAGCTCGCGGTCCTATCAGGAAACACGTCGATAGACGTGTACTCCGTACCAAGAGAGCCATTCAGCTGGCCCTTGCCCAGATGATGTCGGAAATGGAGACCCATTCCATTACCATCCTCGATCTGGCCAGACGTGCCCATATCAACCGCAAGACTTTCTATAATTACTATCCCGGTATCCCGGATGTCATGGATGAACTGCAGCGTGATATCCTGAGCCAATATGAGGAATTTATCTCCGGCATCGATTTTCATCAAAGTCAGGAATCACTGGCTCCTGGTATCGCCAGACTGCTCACCTTGCTGGATGAAAATGCCGATCTGTGCGGACCTTTGTTTGCCTCAGATAAACATCTTTCCTTCATCTTCCGTCTATCTCCTCTCTTCAAGGAAACAACCAGAAGAGTATTAGTGTCCCAGGGATTTACTCAGACAGATAGTATGAACATTACTCTGGACTATGCCATCACTGGATTGATCTCCGTTCTTCAGTCCTGGTTCCAGTCCGGAAGAAAAATGCACCCCAGGGAACTGAGTATTTCCCTAAGCCGCCTTCTGTCCATCAATCTTTCCGAGATGATCGATTCCTGATGTCTCTATTTGTCAAAAAAAACGGTTTTCCGCTGCTGCTCCAAGGCATACATCAGAAAACCGTTTTCTTTTTTTACTATTTTGATCGTCAGTTACGACTTCATCTCTCCACCTGAGATTCCCAGAGGATTTCGCCTCCGTCCATCAGGTACAGATGGAACTTTCCCTTTACCGTTTCGTATTTTCTGTTCTGTGAGAACGCCATATTCACACGATGTCCCAGGTTGAGTTCACACACTCTCGTCTCTCCGGCTTCCATAAACTCCTTGGAAAATCCGATCAGTTCTCTGTCTCTTGGAGCAAAGGTTCCCTGATCGATATGGCGATAGCACTGCATGACCAGCGCCTCTCTTGTCTCACCAGGATTCTCTGCCGTATAGGTGATCGTGATCTCTTTTCCATCATCCTTCATCTGAAAATCACGACACAGCACTTTTCCATACCCCATACCCTGGCCAAATCCATACAGGACACCGGCAGGGATATCATAATAGTTCATCAGTCGATTGGATGTCTTGGGGTTATAGTAGACCGGAAGCTGTCCTGCGGATCGAGGCATAGAGGCAGGCATACGTCCTGAAGGAGACACCTCTCCCTTCAGGAGGGAAGCGATCGCACTGCCGCCCCAGGGACCGGGATAGAAAGCATACAGAAGCGCATCACTTCCCTCGGCAATATCTTCGATGGCATAGGGTCGTCCCGCGATCACTACCGTGATAAGGGAGCTTACTTCCTTTGCAACAGCAGCAAACAATGCGTGCTGATTGCCCGGAAGCTTCAGATCGGCACAATCAACGCCCTCTCCGCAGTCCATGATCTCTTTGCCGCCCTTAATGGCGGCTCCGTTGGTATCAAAGGTCACACCGGAGAATCGGCTGGAAGATCCTCCCAGCACCATGATCACTCTATCGGCAGCCTTTGCCATAGTAACAGCTTCCTGAATATCTTCTCCCTCACAGAAAGTAATGTCACAATCCGGATAAAGCTTTCTCAGTCCATCCAATACGGTCACATAACTTCCCGGCTTCATTTCCGGAGAGTAGTCACCGATCTGGCGATAGATATGATTGGCATTCGGTCCGATCACCGCGATCCTGGTACCGGGCTTCAGGTCCTTCAGAGGAAGAACCTGCTCCTCATTTTTCAGAAGGACTGCGGACTCCTCTGCCAATTTTCGACTCTCCTCATAGGAAGAATAATCCTTTACCTCAAAGGGACCGTCATAAAAGTCAGCCGAGCGATTTCCCTCTCGATCGACAAACGGTGTATCAAACAGACCGCGCTCATATTTCAATGTCAGCACGCGAAGGACCGCTTCATCCAAGGTCTCCTCGCTGACCAGTCCACGCTGAATGGCCTCTTCCAGATGAGAAAATGCCTGATCCCACAGTCCAATATCCACACCGGCATTGAGTGCCATGGCACCGGACGCCGTCAGATCACCTGTCACCACATTTAATCGATCGATGGCTACACCATCGGACATGATCACACCCTTAAACCCTAATTCACCTCGCAGGATATCGGTGAGCAGATGACGATTACCGTGACAGTATTCTCCATCGATCTCATTGTAGGCTGCCATAACACCCTCTGCGCCTTCTGCCGCAACGACAGCTGCTGTGGGCAGATGGATCTCAAACAATTCCCTTTCTCCGATACGGGCTGCTGTGCCATTCAATCCGCCGGTCGTCTCACCCTGAGCACAAAAATGCTTTGCTATGACACCCACACCTTCGGAATGGATACCGCGGATCATGCTTCGTGCCATGCAGGCGCTCAGATATGGATCCTCGCTCAAGCACTCTTCACTTCTTCCCCATCTGGGATCACGCAAAATATCCAGCATAGAAACCAGTGCCAGATCCACTCCCATCTCGGAGAGCTGCTTAGCACAGATTGCCTCTGCCTTTTCCAGTAATTCCGGATGGAAGGAAGCTCCGGCTGCCAGATTGACCGGCAGCAGATATCCGTTTAATGCCTGATGCCCATGAGGGCTCTCGGTGGACATCATCATAGGAATCTTCAGTCTGGAATGGTCCAGGACATATTTCTGTGTCAGATTGTAAGCACGCAGTGCTCTCTCTCCATACAGTCCATTTTCAAAATCCTTGGCTGACCAGGGATCTGCTCTGTACAGTCCGTACAATGTGCCCAGACCGGAATACTTCTCCACCTCTTCCTTAAATTCATCCGTCAGCGTAAAGGTATCCCCTTCCTGAACATAACTTCGAAATCCGTAGAGTCGTTGATTGACCTGTCCGATCTTCTCTTTCAAGGTCATCTGTGAGAGCAATTCTTTTGCTCGTTCTGCGGCTGTCTTTCTGATCGTCATGCCTGTTCCCTCCATGATCCTCATTTGTCTCTTTGCTGAAAAGCAGGCACGTCCCTGCGGGCGTGCCTGCCTGAAAGTTACTTTATAATCTCCGAAAGACTGGATCAGTCGATGGAAACTTCCTTATGAGCCTCTGCACTGCGGTAGATAGCATCCAGCATCTTCTGGATGGTAACTGCATCTTCGATGGGGGAGATAGGAGTCTTATCGTTGTTTACGCAATCAACGAAATGAGCGATCTCGGTCTCGAAGTAGTTGGTGCGGGGGCAAGCAGGAGTGGAGTTCTGCAGATAGCCGAGCTCATTCTCACCATAGATGGTGAAGGGCTCGAAGGTGCAGCCTGCCTTGGTTCCGAACAGCTGAGTGGTAGCAACGCCGTCAGCATTCTGAGCCCAAGCGATGTCAGCATACATGGTCTTGCCGCCTTCGAAACGGAAGAATACAGTAGCGCTGTCCTCGGTATCGAATACGCCACGGCCCTTCTCGAAGGGTTCCCAACGATCGATTCCCTTGGTCTTCCAGTTACCGATTCTGTAAGAAGTCTCTGCAGAGCAGGTAACAGGAGTGGGACGTCCCATCAGATACCAGGTACGGTCGATTGCATGAACACCGATGTCCAGAACGGGGCCGCCGCCTGCCAGTTCCTTATCAGTAAACCAGCCACCGGGGGTACCACGACGACGGGTATACTGGGTCTTAGCAGCGTAAATGTCACCGAAGACACCCTGGTCACGCAGCTCGATGAACATCTGCTGCTCAGAGCCGTATCGGGTAACAACGGCAAGCATGAACTTAACACCGGATTCCTTAACTGCCTTTTCAATCTCAAGACCCTGTGCAAGGTTAGCAGCCAGAGGCTTCTCGCAAAGGATGTTCTTTCCTGCCTTAGCAGCTGCGATCGCAACGGGAGCGTGCTGTGCAGTGTAGGTGCAGATATCGATATAGTCAACATCGCAGTTAGCCATCAGTTCCTCAACAGTGGTGTAAACGTTGGGGATGTTGAACTTCTTTGCTGCGTCTTCTGCTCTCTCTTTTACGAGGTCAGCGATAGCAACGACTTCTACGATGTCAGTCAGGTTTGCATATGCAGGAAGATGTGCGGAGGTGCAGATATTACCTGCGCCGATAATACCGACTCTTAACTTTTTAGCCATGATTTGTTTCCTTTCTTTATATGAAAAAATGTTAGGCTGTTTCGGGCTCGTTGAGTCCGCAAATTACTGTGATTGTATGCCAATGCAAAGGCGTTGTCAAGAAAAAAAGATATCTAAAGGATATGGGGATTTTCCCCGCAAACCCTTTAGATATCTATTTCCTAATTATGCTTTAAAAATAGCCTCGACCTTCTTGAGCTCCTCACGGATCTTAAGATGCTGAGGACACTTCTTCTCGCACATACCGCAGTTCTTGCAGGCATCGGAGAGCTTTCCGTCCTTGGCAACATAGTCATCGAACATCTTCTTTGCATGATCCTTCAGACCATAGACATTGTGGTAGGTGTACATGTTAAAGATGCGGGGGATCTCGATACCAACAGGACAGGGCTGGCAGTACTTACATCCGGTGCAGTACAGTTCATCGAACTTCTTCAGCTTCTCCATGGAGTCACCCAGAGTCTTCCACTCTTCTTCGGAGAAGGTGGTGTCCTTGGATGCCAGAGCGGTGTTCTGCTGTACCATTTCCAGAGTCTGCATTCCGGACAGAGCACAGTTCAGGTTGGGATTACCAAGACAGAACTTGAATGCCAGCTCGTAGGTGGGCAGAGAACCCTTACCGGTCAGCTTAGAATACAGCTCAGTGGGAGCGGCCAGACGTCCGCCACCGACAGGACCCATTGCAACGGTACCAAGACCCTTGCTGTGTGCATATGCCAGCATTTCCTCGTTGCTGCGATCCAGAAGGTTATACTGGACCAGCATGCTCTCAAAGGGAACACCATAGTTCTCAGCGGTATCGATGATGTACTTGATCGCCAGAGGATCATCATGGAAGGAGAAGGAGATATGACGGATCAACCCCTCTTCCTTTGCCAGAGCTGCATCCTTCAGAAGATCCTGTGCCATGATGGTCTCATCAAATGCCTTCTTATTGATTCCCCAGAAGTGATAGAAATCGATGTGATCGGTGCCCATTCTCTCCAGAGAACTCTCCAGCTGACGACGATAGTCGCCGGGCTTCTTAGCTACTTCCAGCGGGAACTTGGAGGAAAGAAGGATCTTGTCGCGGAAAGACTTGACTCCCTCACCAAGGGCAGCTTCGGAATTCTTGTTGCAGTAGTAGGGAGCGGTATCGAAATAGTTGACGCCGTTCTTGTAAGCCTCAGCCAGCATAGCAGAGGTCTTTTCCTGGTCTACAAAGTGCTTTCCGTCTTTTTCATATTCGGGGAAGCGCATGCAGCCAAAGCCCAGTGCGGAGATCTGCTCTCCGGTGTTTCCAAAAGGACGATAATTCATAATGATTTCCTCGCGTTTCATAGTATTCGGTCAGAATTTCATGCATGATACCACAGACCGCTAACAGAAGGAATAGACTAAAAGAAAGTGGTTTTAGACAAAACAAAAACCCTCGAAACTTTCGTTTCGAGGGTTGATGCGGATGACAGGAATTGAACCTGCACGATATTGCTATCACAAGAACCTGAATCTTGCGCGTCTGCCAGTTCCGCCACATCCGCATGGCCTGTTTCGCAGGACAAGGGTTATAATATCATGTATAGACGAAACTGTCAACCTGTATTTTGAATTTTTTCTACTATTCTTTCGAATCCAGGGGAAAAAGTGACTTAGTTTCTGTAAAATGCCAGTTCTACAGACTCAGCCAGCTCTTTTCTTCCCTCTTCCAGAGAACTGATGTCTCCGCAGGCAACCTGCTGCATAAGGATATTTCCAAATGCTGCGCCCTCGATGGGACCGGTGACAACGGTCTTTCCGGTCTTCTTCATGGTCAGGGTACACAGGAGCTTATCCTGGATACCGCCGCCGACCATATGGATGGCAGGGATATTAGTTCCGCTGAGCTTCTCCAGAGTCTCTACCGCCTGTCTGTATTTCTCGGTCAGACCAAGATAAACAGCGGCCGTCACCTCACCGCGTCCTGAGGGCTCTCTCTGAGAAGTAGCCTTCAGATACTCTCTGACGGCCTTTTCCATACTGAGGGGAGCGGTAAAGGATGCATCATCCGGATCGATCATCAGAGGATTATCCTTCTTCAGTTCTTCTTCGATGACAGGTGCTGCCTCTTCGATCATAACGGGGAACTCTGTCTTCCATTCCTTTCTGAGCTGCTGCAGTACCCAAAGGCCACAGATATTCTTCAGGAATTTGATCTTTCCGCCGACGGCACCCTCGTTAGTGTAGTTAGCCTTAAAGGATCCTTCGTTGATGATGGGCTCATCGATCTCGATACCCAGAAGTGACCAGGTGCCACTGGACAAAAATGCCTGTCCTTCACCCGTAAAGGGAATACCGGCCAGAGCAGAAGCAGTATCATGAGAACCGACATAGGCTACCTTAACAGGACCCAGTCCGGTCTCCTCCTGAACAGCCTCGGTCAGGACACCCAGAAGTTCTCCCGGCTGAGAGATCTCGGGAAGGAGTTTCTTGGGGAATCCGATGGCATTTAAGATCTCATCTGACCAGTCTCTGGTCTTTGCATCCAGCAGCATACCGGTGGAAGCGATGGTGTACTCACAGCCTTCCACGCCCGTCAGCATCCATGCCAGCAGGTCAGGAAGGAATAACAGTTTTTTTGCTGCCTTGATCACTTCGGGACGATATTTTACATCGTACCAGAGCTGATAAGCTGTGTTGAAATTCATCTGCTGTAATCCGGCAATGGGGTAAGCATCAGAGAAAGCCAGAGGACACTCCTCCATGGCCATCTGATTCTTTTCATCACGATAACAGAACGGCATTCCGACAATGGAATCATCCTCACCGATATAACCATAGTCTACACCCCAGGTATCGATACCGATGCACTCGGCCTCTTCACCCTCTTCTTTCAGGAGCGACGCAGCCTTTTTCAGGCCTTCTTTCATCTCTTTATACAGATAAGGCAGGTCCCAGTACAGATACTTTCCCATGCGTACCGGGGCATTGGGGAAACGATGGATCTCACTTAATACGATCTTGCCCTCGCTGACTTTTCCTCTCATCAGTCTTCCGGATGATGCACCCAGATCGAATGCCAGATAATTTTTCACACTCATACGAGTTTCTCCCTTATATTGCAACTATATATTTAGACTTTTCGTAGTCATATATCTTTTAAAAGTGTACCATTTTCTCCACGGATGCGAAAGATATTGAAGCAAATTTTCCCTCGTGGTATGATGGATCTACTATATAGATTTTGGAGGCAGGATCATGCATTCCTATATTGATTTTCATTGTGACACGTTGATGATGTTTGCCAGAGACCCTCACAGCGCTCTGTATGATAACCCCGAGCGCATGCTCGATCTTAAGCGTATGAAGGAAGGCGGTACCACCGCCCAGTTCTTTGCCACCTTTATGCCTCCTCTCGAGGGAATGAAAAAAAGAGGTATGAGCGACGAATATTACCGCAGTGCACTCTATAATGGCTTGATAGATACCATCAATGAACACTCGGATATCATCTCTTTCGCCCGTTCCTACGAGGACTACATTGCCAACAAGGCTAATGGAAAGATGAGTGCCTTTCTTACCTTTGAGGACGGCCGTATGGTAGACGGAAGTTTTGATAAATTAAAGGAATATTACGATCTGGGCTACCGCCTGATCTCTCTGACATGGAACTTTATCAACTGCTTCGGCTATCCCAATTCCACCGATCCCATCATCATGCAGCACGGATTGACAGACTTTGGTCTGGAAGCTGTTCCTGTAATGAACGATATGGGCATTATCGTGGATGTATCTCACCTTTCTGACGGTGGCTTTTGGGATGTTGTCAAAGTCAGTAAGAAACCCTTTATTGCCAGCCACTCCTGCGCAAGAAGCCTGACGCCTCACACCCGCAACCTGACCGATGAAATGCTGAAGGCTCTGGGTGAAAAGGGTGGTTTTGTCGGTATCAACTTTGCTCCCGAATTCGTAGGCGAGACAACCGATTGCCATGTCAGTACCGTCAAGAGGATCTGTGATCACGTAGAACATATCGCCAAGGTTGCCGGCATCGAATCTATCGGTATCGGTACCGACTTTGATGGTATCGGCGGTGAACTGGAGGTAGGTCAGCCCACAGATATCGAGAAACTCTTTACCGAGCTTGGAAAACGCGGCTGGAGCGAAGATCAGTTAGAACTCTTCGGAACAATCAACGCCGAAAGAATTTTGAAAGAATGTCTTTAATGGCTAAACAGAAAAGATCGAGGATCCCTCTGCGGCGAATCATGCCGCCTCGGGAAGCCTCGATCTTTTCTGTTTGCCAATGCTGACATTATTTCAAAGTTTTCCTGTAGTGAAAAAAGAACCGTCAGGTCGTCCTGAGATGGCATGGTTAGCCATCGAAGGATCCCCTGACGGTTCTTATTTTATTTTACAGAAAACTTTGAATTAAAATGTTGAGTCCGATTCCCACCAGGATCACTCCTCCGAGGATCGTTGCCTTTCCTGCCAGCTTGGTTCCGAATTTCTTTCCGATAGCCAGACCTGCAAAAGTGATGATCCAGGTAACACCGCCGATCAGAAGTGTGCTGACCAGAGCCATCAGAAAACCGTAGTCCGCAATGGTAAATCCTACGGAAAGGGCATCAATAGAAGTCGCTACACCCTGCATCATCAAGGTACCAAAGCCAAGCACCTTTCCCACCATTGCCGTAGCACTGGGACCGTCTTCCGCAGAATGCTCTTCACTCTTCTTCTCCTTCAGTTCCTGGATGCCTTCAACGATCATCTTACCGCCGATGTATCCAAGGAGCAGAAATGCGATCCAGGGGATCATCTTCTCAAAGAAACCAAAGAACTGAGCAACCGTATGGACCAATACCCATCCGATCAGGGGCATGAACCACTGGAAGATCGCATAGGTTCCGGACACGCCCAGCATCTTTTTTCTGGACATTCCGGGCTCTACCAGACCATTTGCCAGGGAAACGGAGAAGGCATCCATCGCCAATCCGACACCCAGCAGGATGCTGTTTACTATCAAACCAATACTCCAGGTCACGATATAGTCCTCACCTTACCGGATCAGTTGCCAAGAACCTTAGCAACTGCTTCCATTGCCTTATCTTCGTCGGCACCGGTGCAGCGGACCATGACTTCGTCACCATCGACCAGCATCAGATAGGTCATACCCATCATACTCTTGGCATTGACAGTCTTGTCACCCATAACGATCTCTACCAGGCTTCTGAACTGGCTTGCAGTGCTGACGACCATGGTTGCTAAGTTAAACTCATACTCTTCCGTGTTCTTGAGTGTCATGTTCTTCTCGATCATGATAGTTCTCCTTGCTAACTAAAACATTTCCCACATCAGGGATGATTATGGATTTTCTTCTCTCAGTCTGTCCGCGAGCTCGGAAAGCCGCTTCAGACGGTGATTGACCCCCGATTTACTGACCGGAGGATCCAGCAGCTGACCCAGATCCTTTAAAGGAGCATTTTCATTCTCCAGTCGGACCATCGCCATCTGCTTTAGTTCCGGACTCAAGAGTCCGAAACCATCATGCTCCATGAGGTAACGGATATCCGTAACCTGCTTGACGGAAGCACTGACTGTCTTGTTCAGGTTTGCTGTTTCACAGTTGACCTGACGGTTGATCTTATTGCGCACATCCTTAACGATACGCACATTTTCAAGTTCCATCAGGGCATTGTGTGCTTTCATAACAGACAGCAGATCCAGGATCTGCTCTCCATCCTTCAGATACAGCACCTGCAAAGTCCTTCCATTGGGTCTTGTCCTTTCGATGACTCGGGACTCAATATCGTAATCCAACAGGAATCGTTGGATCCGAAGGGCTTCTTCTTCCTGATCGAACAGGATCTCGATATGATAATTCTTTTCCGGATCATTGATCGATCCGCCGGAGAGAAATGCTCCCCGGATAAATGCCTGACGGCAGCAGGATCTTTCCAGAATACTGTCCTGCTGATCGGGCACTTCCTTGATACCTGCCCCATGGATAAGACCTGTATCTCTGCAGATCCTTCGGACAGATGAGGGATCATCGATCTTTAAGATATTCTGTCTGAATTTACTGCCATTTACGCCTCTTCTGACACAGATCGCAGCATGGATGCCGTAGACCTCTGCCAGGATCCGATCTGCCTTATCCACCTGAAATCGGCTTTCACTTTCCAGAACCAGGGTTCCCGCTTCCGGATCGATCACTGCCGACATGGACAGAATGGCACTGAGTTCAGCTATACGGCAATGGCCGGCTTTACTCATGTGATCGGTCAGTTCTTCTTTGACTCTGGATGAAAAAGACATCTCGTTTCCACCTTACAAGATCGCGATACCACCGGTGGTCAGATACTGAAGCTCGGATTGCAGTTCAACACCGCTCTTCTCCTTGACGATCCTCTGGACCTCTTTGATCAGATTCATTACATCCTCACAGGTCGCATCTCCGGCATTGACGATAAAGCCTGCATGTTTTTCACTGACCATCGCACCGCCGATCTTCATTCCCTTTAAGCCTGCCTCTTCGATCAATGCACCTGCGAAGTATCCATCGGGACGCTTGAAAACGCTGCCGGCACTGGGGAAATCCAGCGGCTGCTTGCTTCGTCTCTGTTCATTCAGTTCCTTCATCTTAGCCAGGATCTTCTCCGGATCACCCTCATCCAGCATCAGAGTCGCACCCAGGACGATCCAGGATTTACTCTGGAGGATACTGTGACGATATCCGAATTCCATTTCGGAGCGATCCAGTCTGACGACCTTACCGGTCATATCCAGGATCTCAACCTCCTGAACGATATCCTTCATCTCCATGCCATAGGCGCCGGCATTCATAAACAGCGCTCCGCCGAGTACTCCGGGAATGCCGGAAGCAAACTCCAGTCCGGTAAGTCCCTTGGAGGCAGCGATACGAGCGATGGATGCCATGGAGGCACCGGCTTCTGCCACGATGATATTTCCCTGAACGGAAATGTGCTGCATATTATCGCTGATACGAACGACAACGCCGTCATATCCGATATCCGATGCAATGATATTGCTGCCATGTCCAATGACTGTATAAGGAACAGCTTCCTGAGCCAGCAGTCTTAAAACCTTTTTTACTTCGTCCTTACCATAGGGGGTTACGACTACATCAGCCGGTCCTCCCACTCTCATGGTGGTCAGGGAGCTCAGGGGAACCGCAGTTTCCACCTGTTCCGGCGTCAAAAGGTCACTAAGCAGTTTTACGATTTCTTCTTCTCTGATCATGATCCGACAGCCTCCAAAATACCTTAGAGTATGCTCGACGAAAACGGGGATGTATCCGGCCAAAAACATTTTGCGCACAGATCCCCAAGTTTAGTAAATGATATACTAATTATATCAAATCCGCAGGTAGATTCCAAAAGACACAAGAAGCAATTATCACATTTGAAACCCTGTATTCTTATTGCATTTTGCCCAAAAAAAGATTGTCTCATTCAAGACACATTAAAGAACCCCGGAATCCTGATACAGGACTCCGGGGTCTCATATTATCTTGTCGATTTAAAATCTTTGTCTTAGCGAACAGTTCTCAGAAGAGATGCTCCGATGATACCAGCATTGTTTCCAAGCTTAGCGATAACGACCTTGGACTTGGTCTCACCGCCGAAGATCTCCTTCTTCAGCTCTTCCTTAACGGGATCCAGCAGAACGTCGCCCTGTGCAGAGGGGCCGCCGCCGATGATCAGGTACTCAGGCTGGAATACGTTGATGGTGTTTCCAAGACCGACTGCCAGGTAGTGTGCATACTCCTGCAGAGCTGCCTTTGCTGCTGCATCGCCTGCAGCAAGTGCATCGAAAACATTCTTACCGTTCAGCTTGGTGATGTCGCCATCATTTGCCTTGTTCATCAGAGAAGCGGGATCTGCTGCTGCCTTCTCCTTAGCCATGCGTACCAGAGCGGTAGCTGCGGAATAAGCTTCCCAGCATCCCTTACGGCCACAGGAACAGGGCTGACCATCAGCTACGATGACCTGATGTCCCATCTCACCGCCGCCGAAGAAAGCACCGGAGAAGATCTTACCATCGATGATGATACCACCGCCAAGGCCAGTACCAAGAGTGATAGCGATACTGTTCTTGGATCCGTTTCCAGCACCATAGACAGCCTCACCAAGAGCTGCAACGTTAGCATCGTTCTCCAGATATACGGGAACGCTGATCTTTTCCTTCATGATGTCTACCATGGGAACGTTGCGGAAGTCTGCGAAGTTAGCAGCGAACATAACCTTGCCTTCGACAGGGTTGATCGCTCCAGGAGAACCGATACCAACGGACTCAACGTCGTTCATGGTAAGACCTGCGTCTTTTACGATCTCCAGTACGAGGTCAGCCATATCCTCGATGACTGCTCTGCACTCACGCTCTGCTCCGGTAGGGATAGCTTTCTGTTTGATGATTTCGCCGTTCTCGTTGACGATACCAGCTTTGATCGTGGTTCCGCCAAGGTCGATACCTACGTTGTACATTTGTTCTCCTCCTTGATATAGGGCCTGTCTGATGTTTTCAGCAGGTTCCTTAATAAGATTGTAACTTTATAAATGACAGCCCTTCGGCTTATTCATTTCTGTTTTTCTGTTCCTCTTTACGGGAACGGAGTCTTGCACTGACTCTTTCTCTGAGCTCCTCGGCTGCATTGTGTCCCATCTTTTTCTCTCGATGGTTCAGTGCTGCCGCCTCGATGATCATAGACACATTTCGGCCGGCCATCAAGGGGATCGTGTAGCAGGCAACTTCATTACCCAGAATATCGATGGTCTCTGTGGTCAGACCCATACGATCATATTGCTTATCTCTCTGCCACTGCTCCAGCTTGACCACCATATCGATGCTCTTGCTGATACGGACAGACTGTACGCCATAGAGTTCTTTGACATTGATGACGCCGACACCGCGAAGTTCCAGCATATTACGGATCACTGCGGCACCTTCCGCCAGCAGTTCCTTGTCACTGATCCTTCGGATCTCGACCACGTCATCGGCTACCAGTCGATGACCACGCTGTACCAGTTCCAATGCTGTCTCACTCTTACCGAAGCCGCTCTCACCGATGATCAGTACACCTTCACCAAAACAATCCATCATAACACCATGCATGGATCTCATAGGTGCCAGC
>JAZUIK010000160.1:0-4713 GCA_045642205.1 Bianqueaceae bacterium | reverse complement strand
ACGATATCGACAGACTGGTCATGGTGCGCCGTGTCAGCGGTAATGTGGCCAATGTCGAACGTTTCCGTTCCTATCTGCGCTTAAGTCCCGATCTAAACGACCATCAGTACACGGTGGAACTGGACCGAAACGAGCAGGTCGAGGTCTACGGAGAAGAGGTCAATGGTTTTTATTACGTAGTTTCTCAGAGCGGATATATGGGGTATATCCTGGCGGATCGATTAACGATCCACGAGGAGACCCTGTCTGCTAAGGAAATGGATATCTATATCCAGGACTCCGATGCTTTGTTCTCTCACCGTATTTCCATGGCTTTTGTACAGCTGGGAGATGATGGCGGACTGGATGAACTGGGAGCAGTCAGTGATGATCTGGAGTATGAGGTCGACCGTACCTATTATTACCTGAACTGTCTGGCACCTACCATGTTCTCCTTGACGGAAGATGGAGCACTGAAATCCACTCTGTCTCCTCAGTTTGTCAAGTGGGCACATAATGAGTTCTACGATGTCTGGGTCGTCTTTACCAATAACTTTGATGATGATCTGACCTACGAGACCCTGAGTAATACCAGAAAGCGTCAGGCACTGTCCCAGAAGATCTATGAAGAACTGGAGAGATGCGGTGCGGATGGTATCAATATCGACTTTGAGAATCTGTCCGAAAGGACTTATCCTTACTTTATCCAGTTCCTCAGGGAACTGTGTATGACGGTCCGTGTCCACTGGTATACCGTTTCTATCTGTGATATGGTTCCCTCTGAGTGGACGGATTACTATCGCCGTGATCTGTATGACGATCTGTGCGATTATGTCGTCGTCATGGCCTATGATGAGTATTGGAGCGGTTCTGAGGTGGCAGGTCCTGTTTCCTCACAGAACTTTACCATGAATGCGATCCACAACGAACTGAAGTATTTTGATAAGAGTAAGTTGGTGCTGGGTATTCCGTGGTACTGCCGTATCTGGTACGGAGAGGACTACGAACTGGAGGATTCTATAGCCTGCTCTTTGGAGTATGCCCAGATGATCGTAGAAGACTACGACCTGGACAAATCCTTTGATTCTGCTACCGGCATGAACTATTACGATGGATATGATGATGAAGGCACCAGAGTGCGTATCTGGATGGAGGATGATGTCTCTGTCAGATGGCGTCTGTCTATGGCCTTCGATACGGATCTGGCAGGTATTGCGGCCTGGAGACTGGGATTACAGAACTGGATCGTCTGGGAGCCCTACGAAGACCTGCTGATCGGTAATAATTTCTAATAAAAGATTTAGGAGATACCATGCGAATTCACGAAACGGAAGAAAAAGTACAGCGCTTCGTCCTTGTAGGCGTAGGGCTGGATAAAAGTGATACCGATATCGATGCATCGCTGGATGAACTGTCTGAACTTCTGGACACAGCAGGCGGTGAGGAATGTGGCAGGATCACACAGAACCTGGATTCCTTTAACCACCGCACCTACGTGGGAAGCGGTAAGGTAGAGGAGATCAAGGCCTTAGTAGAAGATACAAAGGCAGATGGCATCATCTGTGATGATGAACTGACGCCTGCTCAGCTTCGCAATCTGTCCGATGAACTGGGAACCAAGGTCATTGATCGTACGTTGTTGATATTGGATATCTTTTCACAAAGAGCCATCACCAGAGAAGGTCAGATCCAGGTGGAACTGGCTCAGCTGGAGTATCGACTGACCAGACTGAGCGGCCTTGGCAGTGAACTGTCCCGTCAGGGTGCTGCCGTTGGAACCCATACCCGAGGTGCCGGTGAGACCAAGCTGGAACTGGATCGAAGATATATCCGTTCCCGTATTTCTCAGTTAAAGAGCGAACTGAAGGAAGTCGCAGAGAACAGAGACAGAGAACGAGGTTCCAGAAAGAAGAGCCAGATCCCGATCATTGCTTTAGTAGGATATACCAATGCAGGTAAGTCCACTTTGTTCAATCGTCTGACCTCTTCCTCTGTATTAGAGGAGGATGAACTCTTTGCAACACTGGATACCACCGTAAGACGCTGTGACTTTGAAGATGGCAGAACGGTACTCATGGCCGATACTGTCGGCTTTATCCATAAGCTGCCTGCCCATCTGGTCAAAGCATTCCGTTCCACTCTGGAAGAAGCGAACGAAGCAGACCTTCTTTTACATGTAGTAGATGCATCCCATCCTCAGGCAGATCTTCATATGAAGGTCACCCATAAGGAACTGGTCCGTCTGGGTGCAGGCGATAAGCCCATCATTACCGTACTCAATAAACAGGATAAAGTAACAACGGAGCAGATGCTCTCCATTCCCTATAATGCCCAGGCCATCGTTAAGACCTGTGCCTTAGAAGAGGGAGGAAGAGAAAAGCTCATCAAAGCCATTCAGGACTACTTTGATTCCCTGGAGGTCAAACTGGAGATCCTGATCCCCTATACTAATGCCGGAATGTCCGATAAGCTCCACAGAGAAGCGGTGATCCTGGAAGAGGAGTATACCGATGAAGGGATCCGTATGCTGGTCAGAGGAGACGAAAAGGTACAGAGACTGTGTGAACCTTTTCTTAAACACTAAGAAGGAAGAAACACTATGAAAACAGAAGTCATGCGTATCTCTAAGGAGAGCCTGGAATACGCAAAACAACTGCTTCTGGAGGGACAGGTGGTCGCTTTTCCTACAGAGACAGTCTATGGACTGGGTGCCTATGCCTATTCTCTGGAAGGGATCAGAAGGATCTATGAGGCAAAAGGTAGACCTTCGGATAATCCGTTGATCGTTCATATTGCCCCGGGATTTGATCTCTCTCAGATTGCCAGAGAGATCCCCAAGGGAGCCGATCAACTGATGGAAACCTTCTGGCCCGGTCCCATGACCATCATCATGCCTAAGAACAGAGAGATGGTCCCTAAAGAAGTAACCGGTGGTCTGGATACGGTAGCGATCCGTATGCCCTCAGACCCCAGTGCTATGGAACTTTTGAAGTTTACAGGGCTTCCCATCGTGGCACCCAGTGCCAATACCTCCGGAAGACCCAGCCCCACCACAGCGCAGCATGTCTTAGAAGACCTGGGAGGAAAGATCCCTCTGATCCTGGATGGGGGCCCTTGCCAGGTTGGACTGGAATCCACCATCGTGGATCTGACAGACGAGAAACCTTTGATCCTTCGTCCGGGCGGGATCACTCTGGAGATGCTGGATGCCATCCTTCCCGGCATCGATCTGGATCCGGCGGTAAAGAATGCCTCTTTACTATCGAAAGATGTGGTACCGAAAGCTCCCGGAATGAAATATCGCCACTATGCGCCTAAGGGACATCTGATCTTGACGGATGCAGATGCTTCTACCATCGCTGCATGGATCTTAGAGGATCTTGCAAAGGATCCTTCTTTGAAGAGCGGTCTGGTGGGAAGTCAAGAGCTGATCGAAGAAGTCAAAGAAAAACTGGGAGAACCCAAAGAGAAACTCACATGGATCTCCTTAGGAAGCAGAGAAGATCCGGAAGGTATCGCCAAGGAACTGTTCTCAGCTCTTCGTGAAGCAGACGAACAGGGACTTACCAGATTTTATGGAGAAGCGTTTTCACGTAAAGGCGTTGGAGAAGCGGTCATGAACCGTTTCAAGAAAGCCTCTGCGGAGCAGCGGTATATCCGGTAAATGTCCATACAAGAACAATTTTATCATTAAATAAACAAGTCAAAGGAGACAAACAAATGATCGCAATCGGAAATGACCACGCAGGTGTTGAACTGAAAAAAGAGATCATGGCATTCCTTCAGCAGAAGGGATATGAGGTCAAGGACTTCGGATGCTATGATACCAAGTCTGTTGACTATCCTGATTATGCCCATGCTGTCGCTCATGCCGTAGCAGACGGTGAGGCTGAAAAGGGAATCATCATCTGCGGAACCGGTATCGGTGTCAGCATGGCAGCTAACAAAGTCAAGGGAGTCAGAGCAGCTCTGTGCCATGATTGCTTCTCTGCAGAGGCTACCAGACAGCATAATGATGCTAACGTCCTGACCATGGGTGCCCGTGTGGTAGGCCCCGGTCTGGCACTGAAGATCGCAGAGATCTTTATCGAGACTCCTTTCTCCAACGATGAGAGACATATCCGTCGTATCAACAAGATCGAAGAGGAATAATCCATGCTGGAAATTCGCGGCCTGACCACTTCGGAGGTTCAGGAGAGGATCGCCAGAGGACAGGTCAACGGGAATACGGATGTTAAGACAAAGAGTGTCAAGAAGATCATTCTGGAACATTCCATTACCTTGTTCAACATCCTGAACATCCTGCTGGCACTGGCTGTTGCGCTGGTGGGCTCCTTTAAAAATATGCTCTTCATGGGAATCGTCTTCTCCAACACCCTGATCGGTGTGGTCCAGGAGATCCGCTCCAAGAAGATGGTGGATAAGCTCTCTATTATGGTGGCCGTAAACATCGAAGCCCTCCGTGATGGACAGAGCGTCATGATCCGCAATGAAGAGATCGTTAAGGATGACCTTTTGCATTTAAAGAGAGGATCTCAGATCCCCGTGGATGCCATGGTCGTTCATGGAGAGTTATCCGTCAATGAGAGTCTGGTCACAGGTGAACCGGATCTGATCCCGAAGAAAGAAGGAGATGAACTGATCTCTGGAAGTTTCGTGGCAGGCGGTGATGCGTTTGTCAGAGTACTGCGTGTCGGCAGTGATTGTTTTGCAGCGGGTATCAACCGTGATGCC
>JAZUIK010000159.1:0-11287 GCA_045642205.1 Bianqueaceae bacterium | reverse complement strand
CTGTGTCTTATTTCATCCTACCTATCATTCCCATACCATGTTTGTCCAGGGACTGGAGGTACTGAAAGATGACGCCGGTCAGGATGTATACTATGTCCGTGTTGCCGATGGCTGGAGCCATGTGCCTCGCTATCTTGCGCTCGATGAATTAAAATGCTTCGCCTTCTGGGAAGTTAACTGAGAAATACAAAAGAAATACAAAAAACTGGTACAACAGAAAAACCGATATGATCTCCTTGTCTGATACCCCCAGTCAGGAAACCATATCGGTTTTTGTTATTCGTAATCAACACTTCCCTGGAATTCACCAAAGGAATTGATCGCAATAAAAGTCTTTCCGTCCTTGAACTTCAGTTCTGTACCATCTTCCATTTCAAAGTGAAACGTATCATACACACCATCCTTGTACCAATGGATCTCTGCTGCCTTTCCTTCACAGAAATAGTAGCCGTTTCCCTCGGTCAGTTCGATGTTGTATTCATTGGTCTCTTCCTTGAGATAGGTACCTGCAAAGATCACCACCACATTGGAAAAGGGAAGAGAGATCTCACCATTATCCTGAAGTTCTGCGCCATACTGATACATACGATATTGCATCAATTCATCATCGTATTCAAAAGCGCTGATCTTGCCTCCCGGATAAACAACCTGGATCGTCTTTGCAGACTCTTTGCACTGAGTTCCTGCTTCGTCACTGATCTCCGTCCCATAGGTGCCTGTATATCCTTCCTTGAACTCCGTTCGGAAGGATAACAATCCTTCTGCAGAAGACACACATTTACTACCCACAGCAAAGAGGCTGTGCTCTTCTCCATGGGACTGTCTTTCACTGTCCCAGAAGAAGGTACCGGAATCAAATGCGTTTGATGAAGCTGCATCTAAGACAGCCAGCCCATAAGCATTGATCATACTCTGTGCATCTTCAGACTCTGCCATATGGACCAGGATCGCATCATATCCTAGTGCCAGTTCCACGTTAGTGGTCCTCGCCGTTCGGATCGAGCCTACTGTTCCCACATTTTCCGGGTGGAAAAACAGTGCCATCATTCTGGTAATGGCATTCTCATCCAGCATCTCAAATACAAGATCTGCTTCGGAAATACCGCACAGAGGCATGGCAATACTGAAATTATTCAGCATAAAGGCATAGGGTCTTCGATCCTCATCGGATAGAGTCTCTGCTACCTGCAAAGCACTCTCCTCTTCCAAGGTCTCCATCTCCTGCATTTCCTCCTGAGACACACTGTCTTTTCCGGAGGGATCTCCTAACATGGCATCGATCGCCGCCTCACCGATCTCCGATTTACAGCCCGAAAGAAGGGACAGCATCAGACATCCGATCAGAAAAAGCACCCAGGACCGGTGAACAGCGCGGAAGTTTGTAACCGATCTATTCATGCTTATCGATCAGTGATCAGGCTTCGGTACGAACAGCAGTGGGATTGTATCCGGCTTCCTTGATGACAGCCATGACCTTTTCGGTATCCAGTGCCATAACGGAAGTGATCGTAGTTTCTTTGGTGCTATGGTCAGAAACGACCTCGGTAACAGCAAATGCAGCCTGAACTGCCTTGTTGACACGAGCTTCGCAATGCTTACACATCATACCTTCAACAGTCACGATAGTCTTCATAATAGATCTCCTTTTGAACTTAATTTGTACAGAATGGATTGATCGCCTCTTGTTCTCCACAATCTCCGAAGTTGCGAAGCAACTTGTACAGAACGTCAGAGACTACGTCATACAGTACGATTTAATCGTCTGGTTTTCCACAACCTTCGAAGTTGCGAAGCAACTTATACAGAACGTCAGTGACTACGTCATACAGTACGATTTAATCGTTCTGTTAGCCGAGATGGAACATCTGCAGCAGGAAAATGTAGCAGAGTCCGTAGTAGATAACGACCGCCAAGAAATCATTCAGGGTCGTAATAAAGGGACCGGATGCAACCGCCGGGTCGACACCGATCTTCTTAAAGAACATGGGCATCAGGGTACCGATTCCGCTTGCAAAGGTCATAGCGATCATTAAAGATACACCGATACATCCGCTGATCAGGAAAGAAGTGCTCATGGGCTGTCCCTTGATCAGACAGATATATAGTCCACACAAAATGATCGAGAAGGTTCCCAGGATCAGACCGTTGAACATACCATTTCTAAGCTCCTTCAGGAACTGACGCAGCTTTTGCTTTCCGGTCAGCGCTTCGTCTGTCAGAACACGAATGGTAACAGCCAGAGACTGTGTACCGGAGTTACCGGACATATCCAGGATCATAGACTGGAATGCCATGATCAGTGTCAGTCTGGAAACAACTTTTTCAAACACACCGACAACAGCTGAAACACCAAGACCAAGGACCAGCAGGGTCATCAGCCAGGGGAGACGCTTTTTCAGACTCTGTCCCAGAGGCTCCTCGATATCTTCCTCTGCGGTCAGACCTGCCAACCTAGCGTAGTCCTCACCCATCTCTTCATCGACAACTTCGATGATATCTGTAGAGGTGATGACACCGATCAGCTGGTTGAAATTATCCAGAACAGGGATCGAATTCTCGGAGTAATCTTTCAGTTTTTCAATACAGTCATCGATCGTTTCATGTCCGTAAACATAGGGGAAAGAAGTCACGATCAGCTCTTCCAGGACTCCGTCCTGTCTGGCAATGATCAGCTCTTTCAGATCGATAGCACCGTAAAATGCTCCTGCTTCATCAACAACAAAGATCGTTGAAATATTATCGTTTTCCGCAGCCTGGGCGATCAGGGCACTCATAGCTCCCTTGATACTCAGATTTTCACGGATCACGATGTAATTGGTGGTCATTCTGGAACCGATCTCTTCCTCATCAAAGGATGCGATCAGGCGGACATCTTTTCTGGATTCTTCGTCCAGCAGATCGATCAGGAGCATGCGGCGCTCTCTGGGAATCTGACGCAGGATGGCAACCGCATCGTCAGGCTCGATCTCCGTAATGACGGCAGCAGCTCGCTTGGGGTCCATCTCATTCAGATACTGGCTGGCTTCTTCTTCATCCAGATACTCCAGAATATCGGACAGCATCACATCGTCCAGTACTCTGTAGACTTTGATTCTCAGGGCCGGTGTCAGTTCTTCCAGGATCTCTGCGATATCATTGGCATGGTAATCTTCCAGCTTGTCTCGCATTACCTTGGGGGATGCGTTGGAACGGATGATGGACTTGATCTCCTCTCCGTAATCCGGTTTTTCCATCAGATTATCCTCTGATGTTCCGGAATTCTCTTCAACATGGGATACCGGCTCCAGGTCGTCGTTGACCATTTCGCGCTCGTCAATATCGACTGCGCGGAGTTCTTTTTCTTTTTCGTTCATAACTACCGTCCCTCCCATCAGGAATATTTTTGTATATTTAGCGGCAGCGCTTATATATCATTAAAAGTATATCGAAATTTTGTCCTTCGAACAACCCCCAAAATATAACTCGGCAGAGAAAAATCTCCCTGCACCGGGACAGTTTAGAGGTAGATCACTTCATCGGCCAGCTCCAGTGAGGTCGTCTCATGGGCCGCCATCAGAACCGGGATACCAAGTTCACGGATTGCCTCCATGATCGTCCTGGCTCTGTCTGCATCCACTCCGGTAAAGGGTTCGTCCAGGATCAGCAGTTCCTTTCCTCTCTCTCTGGCAAAGGCCATCGCCCTGGCCAGGGACAATCGGCGCTGCATACCACCGGATAAGGCATCGATCTGGTGCGAGGCCTCTTCTGTGAGACCGACCATTGCCAGATAATCCTTTGCCCTTTCCCTTTTCTCTTTGGGAAGGACCACTTCGATCTGCTTAAGACAGGTAAGGTGTTCCAGCAATCGATTTTCCTGGAACAGGAAGGCTGTCTTCAAGGGATCGATCGTCCCCTTATCCGGCTTTTCCAATCCTGCGATCAGTCGAAACAGAGTCGTCTTTCCCCACCCGCTGGGTGCAGAGACCGCTACGATACGGCTCTTTCCCTCTGCATCTTTCAGAGGGATCGTCATGGACAGATCCTCAAAGATCCCCTTCTCCTTCGATGAGGTCTCTTCTTTGAAAGCAAACGACAGATTCTTTATTTCCATGCGGCTGCCCCCTTTCCGATGAGATGCTTGATGAGTCCCTCGATCAGGATGGAAAGAAGAACTACCACCAGCGTCCAGGCAAACAGATCCGGTGTCTCCAGATAGATCTTGGAATTATAGACCTGTGTACCGATGGCATTGGCCGGCACACACAAAACCTCTGCGGCGACGCCGGATTTCCAGGCCAGACCGATGGCATTGGACAGGCCGGAAAGAAGATAAGGAAGGATTGCCGGCAGACGGACCAGTCGCCAGGTCTTCCAGAATCCCATGTCATAGCTCTTGGCCATCTCCAAAAGATCGCCGGGGACAGCTCGTATACCGGCTGCCGTGTTTTCCCACACGATCGGCAGGACCATGATCGCTGAGACAATACCGGGTACCCGTCCCTTTGCCGCCCAGAGAAGCACCAGGATAATAAAACTGGCCACTGGGATGGACCTAAGGATGCGGATCGCCGGAGAAAGGATCCAGTCAGCGACTTTAACATAGGAAGTCAGCAGAGCAAGCAGTATTCCAAGAACACTGCCCGCGAGAAAACCTCCCAGGATCCTAAGAAGACTCGTGAAAGTGATCTCGTAGAACTTTGCACTTCCCATCAGCTCCAGAAGCCTTCCAACTACCAGAGTCGGAGAAGGAAAGATCAGCGTCTTACCTATGATCCTTGCTGCGATCTCCCAGACGGCGACCCAGAAGACCAGCGGAAGCAGCGTATGGGACAGAAAACGGCGGAGTCCCCTAGAGGATTCCCCGCCGTTTTTTTGTTTTATCTGTTTATTCATAAACGGTTATTTATAAAGCATTACTTATTGTAATAGAAAGCATCATCCGGAAGAGCACCGCCGACAGCTGCAGGGTTAGCTGCAAACAGTACTTCGTAATAGGGCTCAATGGTGGTGCGGATCTCATCGCCTACGATGCAGACCAGATTACAGGAAGGAATAGACTTGGTCGCAATGGCTGCCTTGGCAACGATACCGTAGGTCTCACACAGTTCACCGGCATGTGCAGGATCCGCATTGACTGCCTCGATGGATGCAGCATACTCGGTAAGGAATGCATCGACAGCTTCAGGATTCTCCTTGGCAAACTCGGTACGGACAACGACGCATCCCATGGTGAGCTGACCACCGGCCTGAGAGTTGTTCCACTCCTCTGTCATATCCAGAGCCGCACGCATATCGGAGTTCTGTACCAGAACAGCGGTAGCAGCAGGAACAGGAAGCATGCAGACATCACAGGTACCGTCAGCAACGGCTGCCTGAATGGTAGGTGCATCGGTAAACTCGATCTGTACATCAGCCTCAGATCCGTCGGTAGAGTAAGTCAGACCTGCTTCTGTCAGCAAATACTCCAGTACATACTCGGGATTTGCGCCCTGTCCGGGAGACATGATGGTCTTTCCCTTCAGATCTGCCATGGACTGGATGGATTCGCCTCTTTCCAGAATGTGAAGAACACCCAGAGTGTTCAGTGCAATGATCTGGATAGCGCCTTCGGACTTCTGATAGTAAACAGCTGCCAGGTTGGTAGCAATGGCTGCAATATCCAGACTTCCGTTGGTAAGTCCTGCGGTGATCTCATCGTTTGCAGCTGCAACGGTAAATGTGTAGTTATTGACAGTCTCACCATTTTCAGCCTGCTCCATCAGTACAGATGCACCGACGCCGGTAGGACCGGAAAGAACAGCAAAGTTGACATCAGCACCAACAAACAGGGAAGGCTCTTCCATGCTGTCTGCTTCCTCAGAGGATTCTTCCACAACAGCTTCTTCCGAAGACTCTTCTGCAACGACAGTGCTTGTTTCTTCAGTAACGACTGTGCTGACTTCAGGTTCTTCTACCTTTGTATCGTTCTTTGCACAGCCTGCAAGGCTCATGACCATGACGGCTGAGAGAAGAACAGCGAGTACTTTGGAAATCTTGTTCATTTTTCTTTTCTCCTTTAATGGATCGATTTTGGACTGTCAGGTCTGCCTCACACAGCAGCAAGACCCTCCCTGTCCATTATTCGGATCAGTTTTCCCTCGCGATGGATGATCCCCGCGGTTTCCAGCTGATCCATATCTCGATAGAGGCTTGCTCTTGACGTATCCAGTCTGGCAGCCAGTTCTGTCATACTGTAGGTCAAAGTCACAAGGCCCGTCTCATCGACATTTTTCAAAAGGAAGTCTGAGAGCTTTTTCAAGCCGCTTCCCGATGAAAGTGCATCGACCTTGTCCGATAAGAATCGGATCCTTTGAGAAAGATATCGGATATAGTTTTCCCGGACCTTTCGATCATGATCGATCAGTTCGGATACTGTCTCCTGAGGAAGGAACAGGATCTTTGTTTCTGCTCTGGCTGTCAAGGTAGAAACATATGCCTCTTCCTCGTTAAAGAGAGCTGCTGCTCCAAACAGTGAGCCGGGAAGCAGTTCACTGACCACGAGATCATCCCCTTTGGTCACTCGAACCTTTCCCGAAAGGAGGATCCCCAGCTCTCTGCGGAATTCTCCGGGAGAGAAGATCACTTCTTTTCTGGCAAAGAGTCTGATATAGGCACTAGACCTTTTCAGTTCCTCTTCCACTTCCTTCATATCACAGTCTCTGAATAAAAAAGTACTCTGAAGCAGAGCGCGTTCGGATTCTTTAAACATCTTTTACCCCAAAAACTGTCTCATTTGATACACTTCCGGCGTAGTATAACGAAAACAGCCCGGATTGTCAAGTCGCTGCTCTCCATCCGGACTGTTTCAGTATCAATGAGACATGTTTCTTTTGAATTCTTTATGTGTGTTCTTAACGAGGGTTCATCGCAGGTATCTGGGCTCGTCAGCCAGGTGCTCGGTAACGATCAGCCAACGTCTGTCATAACGCTGTGAGACCACAAAGGCCATTTCGTAGATCGTCAGCAAAAGTCCCAGAACAAGGAAAGCAATGAACAGGCCCAACCCATGGAAGATGATCGGTGCGATCACAATGGAAAGCAGTGAAAAGATCGCATTGATCGTATGGATGATCTCATCCTCGCACATGGCAAAGAGTACTTCTTCCGCATTGGACGCATCGTCCTTCAGCTGGAAATCGTTCGCCATATAATGAGGAAGATAGGATTCCCAATCCGCTACACGGATCCTCTTATAGAGTTTTTTCTCAAAGGGCTTTCTTCTATAATATCTGGTGCGCCAGTTAAAATAGTCCTCGGGCATATAGGCGACTACCCAGCTGATTGCCAGGCGGATCGCAACATGGTAAAAAGCAAAGCCGATCAAAGCCGTTACCACGAATAAAAAGGTAGACATATTGTCATAATACGCCAGCAGCGCCAACAGTGTTACTACAAACAGTATGATGGTCCAGGTTCCCAGGCGTTTGCGTTTTTCATCCTGAAGCATTGAAATATCCCCCTTTCCTGTCGATCTGTATATTACCGGATGCATGCTCCAAACGGGACATCCACCGGTTAATGAATTTCAATTCTTCTTGATCTATATATTGTAAACAGAGTGCATTTTCCTGTCAACCAATGCTATAATATTAGAAAATCCTTTTATCGGAGGCGTCTATGTATTATATCGGTATTGACCTTGGTACCACCAATGTCAAACTGCTGCTTCTGGATGAAAACGGAACGATCCTTCGATCTGTTTCCGATACCTATCCCATTGAATTCCCCAATCCCGGCTGGTCCCAGCAGAACCCTGAAGACTGGTGGAGTGCTATTACCCGCTTAATGCCCTCCCTTCTGGAAGGCTTTGATGCTTCCAAGGTTGCTGCCATCGGATGTGGCGGACAGATGCATGGTCTGGTCGTTCTGGACGAAAAAGACAATGTCCTTCGTCCCGCCATCCTCTGGAATGACGGCCGCACCTCTTCCGAGGTCGATTTCCTCAACACTCTGGTGGGCAAACAGCACCTGATGCAGGAAACTGCGAACATTGCCTTTGCCGGTTTCACCGCTCCCAAGCTTCTCTGGATGAGAAAGAACGAGCCGGAACTGTTTAAGCAGATCGACAAGGTCATGCTTCCCAAAGACTATATCAACTACCTGCTTACCGGCAAACATGTAACGGATTATTCCGATGCCGGCGGCATGCTCCTTCTGAATGTGGAAAAGAAGGACTGGTCCGATGAGATGCTTTCCCTTTGTAATATTACCAGAAAACAGATGCCCGAGCTCCACGAGAGCTACGACGTCGTCGGAACCCTTTTGCCGGATGTGGCTGCCAAATTATCTCTCCCCGCCACCGTCAAGGTCGTCGCAGGAGCAGGAGACAATGCTGCCGCCTCTGTCGGAACCGGCACAGTACAGGATGGTGCCTGCAATATTTCTCTCGGCACCTCCGGCACCCTCTTTATCGCTTCCGATCGCTTCACCTCGATCCCCGGAGGCAGTATCCATGCGTTCCCCCATGCCACCGGTAAATACCATGTTATGGGCTGCATCTTGTCGGCTGCTTCCTGTAACGCCTGGTTCTTAAATACCATTGTCGGATCCGGCAATTATGCCGAGGAGGAAGAGATTCCCGATGAGGCTCTTGGAAATTCCCATGTGTATTTCCTTCCTTATTTAATGGGTGAACGCAGTCCCATCAATGATACCGATGCCAGGGGTTCCTTCATTGGTATGAGTATGGATACCACCCGTCTGGATATGGAACAGGCCGTATTGGAAGGCGTTGCTTTCGCCTTAAAGGATTGCCTGGAGATCATCAAGGCACAAGGCATTAATGTAACCTCCTCCGGTCTTTGCGGCGGCGGTTCCAAATCAAAGATCTGGAGAAAGATCATTGCCAACGTACTGAATCTTCCCCTGACCATGCCTAAGACCGAGGAAGGTCCCGCCTATGGTGGTGCACTTCTTGCCATGGTAGGTGACGGTCTGTATAGCGATGTCACCTCCTGCTGCAATGCTCTTCTTTCTACCGTTGATACCGTGCTTCCCGATCCCGAGATTGCTGCACGCTACGAAGAAAAATATCAGACCTTCAAGAAGCTGTATCCTGCATTGAAGGACATCTATAAATCACTGTAAGGAGGCTTTTTAAATGAAGATCTATTCTGTTTTTGATGAAGAGTTCAAATCCTATGGTCAGGTGATCGAGGGCTATGATGCGACTCTGCTGGTCAACGCTATGAACGCTATCGAAATGCCTTCTTCCGGAACATCCTATGAGCCCGGCATTGCCTCTCTGGAAGCTACGGATATCTTCCCTGAGCTTACCGATCGTGTCTATGGCGGAATGCCCATTCAGTTGGGTATGTGCTGGGGATATAACACCATGCTGAACTGCCTGGAATATCACCGTGACAGCGAGATCAACATCGGTAATGAGGATTTCATCCTGTTGGTCGCCAGACGAGATCAGATCGTTGGCGGTAAGCTGGACACCTCTTTGGTCAAGGCCTTCCGTGCTCCCGCCGGCACTTTGGTAGAAGTCTTTGCCACCACACTGCACTATGCTCCCTGCCACACCGATGCTTCCAAAGGCTTCCGCGTTGCCATCGTCCTTCCTAAAGGCACCAACACAGACAAACCCTTCATCCAGGGAGAAAATTCCGAAGAAGATGCCCTGCTCTTCGCTCGCAACAAGTGGCTGCTGGCTCACAAGGATGCCTCCGAAGTCGCTTCCGGCGCCTATGTCGGTCTTGTCGGTGAGAATATCGACATCGCTCCTTCCCTGTGATACACTCAAATAAAAAACTAAAATTCAACCATACAAAAGAAAGGATCAAATCATGATCAACATTCCTTCCGTCAAGCTGGGACTGATCGCTGTTTCCCGCGACTGCTTCCCCATCGCTCTTTCTGAAAAGAGACGTTCTGCTATCAAGGCTGCCTTCAAGGGTGAGCTTTATGAGTGCCCTGTCACCATCGAAAACGAACTGGACATGCTGAAGGCTCTCAAGGATGTCAATGATGCAGAGTGCAACGCTCTGGTCGTTTTCCTTGGAAACTTCGGCCCCGAGACTCCCGAGACTCTGATCGCTCAGAAGTTTGATGGTCCCGTTATGTATGTCGCTGCCGCAGAAGGTGACGGTGATCTGATCAATGGCCGCGGTGATGCTTACTGTGGTATGCTGAACTGCTCCTATAATCTGGGAATGCGCCATCTGAAGGCATATATCCCCTCCTATCCCGTTGGTACCGCTGATGACATCGCAAAGATGATCGGTGACTTTGTTCCTGTTGCTCGTACCATTATCGGACTGAAGAATCTGAAGATCATCACCTTCGGACCCCGTCCTCAGGATTTCTTTGCCTGCAACGCTCCCATCAAGGGTCTGTATGAGCTTGGTGTTGAGATCGAAGAAAACTCCGAGCTGGATCTTTTGGTTTCCTTTAACGCTCACAAGAACGACCCCCGTATTCCTGAAGTCTGCGAAGATATGAAGAAGGAAATGGGTGAAGGCAAGTACTACGCTGACATGCTTTCCCGTATGGCTCAGTTCGAACTTACCCTGCTGGATTGGGCCGAGGCTCACAAGGGTGCCAGAAAGTATGTTGCTTTCGCTGACAAGTGCTGGCCCGCTTTCCCCGAGCAGTTCGGTTTCGAGCCCTGCTATGTCAATTCCCGTCTGGCTTCCCGCGGTATTCCGGTCAGCTGTGAGGTTGATATCTATGGTGCACTGAGTGAGTATATCGGTTCCTGCATTTCCGAGGATGCCGTTACCCTTTTGGATATCAATAACTCTGTTCCCGCTTCCATGTACAAGGCTTCCATCGAAGGCAAGTTCGACTACGACTACAAGCTGACCGACACCTTCATGGGCTTCCACTGCGGAAATACTCCCAGCTGCAAGATGTGTGCTGACCGCGCCGTCAAGTATCAGCTGATCCAGCATCGTCTCCTGGAGCCCGCCGGATCCGATCCTGACTTCACCCGCGGAACTCTGGAGGGCGATATCGCTCCCGGTGACATCACCTTCTATCGTCTGCAGTGCGACAGTGAAGGAACCCTGCGTGCTTATGTCGCTGAGGGTGAAGTCCTTCCCGTTGCTACCACTTCCTTCGGCGGCATCGGCGTCTTCGCTATTCCTGAGATGGGCCGCTTCTATCGTCACGTTCTTATCGAGAAGCGTTATCCTCACCACGGAGCTGTTGCCTTCGGTCATTTCGGCAAGACCCTGTTTGAAGTATTCCGTTATCTTGGAATTGCTGACATCGCATATAATCAGCCGGCAAGCCTGCCTTACAAGACGGAAAATCCTTTCTG
>JAZUIK010000158.1:0-5802 GCA_045642205.1 Bianqueaceae bacterium | reverse complement strand
TTGATCATTCCCTGCCACAGAGTGGTGGGAACGAATGGCTCCCTGACCGGTTATGCCGGAGGGGTGGACAAGAAGGTGTTTCTGTTAAAGAACGAAGGCATCGATCTGGAAGAAAAGGGATTGTTTGTGCCCGATAAGGGGACGGCACTGTAATAGGGGAGAATAAGAAGATAGGGACAGAGGAGGAATGCGGCAACGCAATGCGTGTTCCGCATTTCTGCTCTGTCCCTATCTGCGTTCTTGCGTTCCCATCTGTGTTCTTGACTACTATATAAAAATATGATACCATTAGTTCGTAAATAACGAAGAAATGGAGGGTTAACATATGATAGTTTTGGACCTGAAATTAAATGGCATCTATGGCTTTGAGGACTTCGAAATCAACTTTACTTATCCTAAGAAAGTAGTGAATTCAATCATCGATGATGAGCATCTCATGGGAAGAGAGCGGTTCAGATATAAAAAAGTTGTGATATTGATGGGTGCCAATGCTACAGGTAAAACGAGTCTGGGTAGGGCACTGATGAAGATCATGACCTATATTAATACGGGAAATTCTGCGCTCCTTTACGATATGGTATCCGGCGACAAGGGATATTTTTCAATCGATTTTGTTGCAAATGGATATGTGCTTCATAGACTGACAGCGGATATTGATGCGAAGAAGCTTAATGTTGACATATTATATAGTTCCGCAAAGATCGAGAAAATGGATTCTTACGAGAAATGTGTGTTAAATCTGGTAGACTATACGGAAAAAGCGACTGCAAATATGAATTCGCTAAGATGGATTGTCGGTCCTGTGAACTATCGATTTGCTTATCCTGAGATCGAAAAGTCAATTTTGTTTGGGGATATCGATCGGATCGTTTTTCTGGAGGCCCTGAGAGCAGTTATCGGCACATTGGATCCAACGCTGAGAGAAGTATATATTTCCCGAGATCTGAAAGATACCTTTATCATTAAGAGGAAAAATGCAGAAATCATCATACAGGAAGGAAAACTGCTGAACAGGGAAGTATTATCCAGTGGAACGATTGAAGGAATCGATGTGGCTTTGTTCCTGGCGTCTATGTTGGTTAAGGAAAAAACGTTTTACTACTGTGATGAACATTTTTCCTATATTCAGAGCGATATAGAAAAGAGAATATTTGGTTTGATGCTAGATCGGATCTACAATAATGAACAGTTGATCTTTACAACACATAATACGGATATGCTAGATCTGAATTTGCCAAAACACTCTTATATGTTCCTGCGTAAAACGATGGAGGATGGCGAATACAAGGTATCAGCAATCTCTGCGTCTGAGATACTGAAGCGTAATACAGACAGCATCCGAAGTGCAGTTGAAAACGATGTTTTTGGATCTTTACCGGACGATTCCTTGCTGGATGAATTGGAACTGGAGTGGGCAGATGAGTAAGCCGTGTGTCTACTATTGTGAAGGTGAAGATGATCAGAAATTGATCGAAGCACTCAAGGTGTTGCCAGAGAAGATTTTTCCTGGAAAAGCAAGAAAACTGAATGTAGTTCAAAGTTTAATCCCGAAATCGATCCTGCTGACAATCAAACCAGAGACTAATGTCGTCCTTGTTTTCGATGCTGACGTGGTGACAAATCTCACCATTGTTAAGAAAAACATCGAGAATATCAAAAAATATTGCCGCAGTGTCAAACTTATCTACTTGCTTCAAGTTAAAAATCTGGAGGATGAACTGGTTCGATGTACCGACGTGAGATCGGTGATGGAATTGACGAAGAGTAAGTCATTAAGCAATTTCAAAACTGATTTCAGGAGAATGAAAGAGGAACAGTGTCGGCGTATGTTGGAGAATCATGGAATTGATGTTTCAAAGCTTTGGACGACAGAGGCACCTTCAGAGTATGATTTCGTTGAAAGGAACAGCGCTGTTATAAAGATAAAGGAACAGTGATAGGAGGGCTTCACGGAGAAAGATTTGCTCTACCTTTGCGTTTACAGCCAATGAAAATTTCGCTATCATAAGAAGACAACATCTTTCGGAGGTCATGATGGCATCTCTATTATTTGACACCAGCAATCCTAAGCGTACCCGTTGGGTCACCTACGGTGTCGTCGCCATATTATTTGTGATCGGTTTCTTCATTTTCAGAAATTCCGGAGGAACAGATCCTAACCACTTTGTTACGTTCAGCAATGATGGGACATTCTCTGTGCTGGATGGTAATGGCATGGATCATCGGATCCGCTATAGTGATATCACGGAACTTTTCTATGTGGAAACGCCTGTGGATCTGGGAGAAGCCATCCAGGGAGGAACAGAGAAAAACTTCCGTAGCGGTCTCTGGCACTGTGAAGCCTATGGTGATTACTATGCACTGCTCTCCGAAAAGGTCGGCACCTACTTCGTGGTGAAGACGGCCGAGGAGACGTTCGTTATCAATTTTGAAAGTGAAGAGAACACAGAAGCCTTGTACAAAGCTTTCCAGAAGGCTGTGGATGAGGCGAAATGATCCCCAATAGAATAGAAGGAAGAAGTCAGAGCAGAGAAATATAGCAGGCAATACTTTGAGTATCCTGCTGTACATCTCTGCTCTGAGTCCATTTGTGCTTTTTTCTGCCCATATAGCGGTTTTTGTGGTATACTGTTTCATTAAATATGGCATGGAGGAGGAAGATTCAATGAAGATCAAGTCCTGTACCAAAACCTACGAAGAAGTCATGCAGCTCCCAAGACCGGAGCATGTGAAGCCTAAGAAACCCAGTAAGCTGTTAGCATCGGTTGTCCGCCTGGCTTCCATCTTTGATCTGAAGGATGTGGACTTTACTTATACAACGAAAAACATGGAGAAGGCAGGGGAGGGACCCTGGCTGATCCTGATGAACCATTCCAGTTTTCTGGATCTGATGATCGCATCGAAGATGCTCTATCCCAAACCCTACAATATCGTCTGCACGTCGGACGGATTGGTGGGAAAGGAAGGGATCATGCGCTCTTTAGGATGTATCCCCACCCAGAAGTTCGTGTCGGATCCTACCCTGATCGCAGATATCGATCATGCGCTGCATGTGAACCATTCCAGCGTTCTCATGTATCCGGAGGCATCCTATTCCTTTGACGGGACCACCACACCCCTTCCAAGAAAGATGGGTGTCCTTCTGCGTATGCTGAAGGTGCCGGTGGTCATGATCACTACCTACGGTTCCTTTGCGAGAGACCCTCTCTATAACAACCTGCAGAAGAGAAAGGTCAAGGTCAGTGCGGTCATGGAGTGTCTTTTGAGTCCCGAGGAGATCAAGGAAAAGACCACCCCGGAGATGGATCGTATCCTGGATCAGGCCTTTGATCTGGACTACTTTAAGTGGCAGCAGGAAAACAACGTGAAGATTGAGGAACCCTTCCGTGCGGACGGGCTCAATCGTATCCTGTACAAGTGTCCTCACTGCGGTAAGGAAGGCAACACCGAAGGCAGAGGAACGAAGTTCATCTGCCATGATTGCGGTAAAGAGTATGAGCTGACGGTCGATGGCAAGCTGCAGTGCTTAAATGGTGAAACTAAATTTGATCATATTCCCAACTGGTATGCCTGGGAGAGAGAAACTCTCCGCAAGGAGATCGAAGAGGGTACCTACTGTCTGGACACGGAAGTGGAGATCGGCATGATCGTGGATTTCAAGTCCCTGTACATGGTAGGCTCCGGTACCTTGCATCATGATAAGAACGGCTTTGTGCTGGATGGTTGCGAGGGAAAACTGCACTATGAGCAGGCTTCCACCAAGTGTTACAGTCTGTATTCTGATTATTTCTGGTACGAGATCGGCGATATCGTCTGCATCGGTACAAAGGAATGTCTGTATTATTGTTTCCCTAAAAAGAAGGATATCGTCGCCAAGACCCGTATCGCTCAGGAGGAGATCTTTAAGGCAGTGAAAGCTGCAAAAAAGAAGGTCATTCGATCTGAGAAGACCGAAGGGGCAGTGGTGACGGAGAAATAAGGAGTACAATCAATGGAAACAATGCTCATTTTGATCAAGCAGGTGGCATCCATGTTCCTTTTAGCCGGGATCGGCTTTGTTCTGTTCAAGACAAAGAAGATCTCCATGGAAGGCAGTAAGGCCATCGGCAATATCCTGATCTTTCTGGCACTTCCCTGTGTCATCATTAACGGCTTTTTGGTAGAGAGGACTGCAGAGAGAATGCTCGGTCTGGTGATCAGTGCGGGTTTAGCTGCTGTGATCCTGGTACTGGGCGCACTGCTTGCAAGGCTGGTACTTGGAAAGAATTCCGTGGAAAACTTTTCTGCCTCCTTCTCCAACCCCGGCTTCTTCGGGGTTCCCCTGATCGTAGCCTCCATGACCTCCGGTGCTGTCTTTTATGTGGCCGCTTTTATTGCGCTCTTGAACATGGGACAGTGGACCTATGGTGTGTGGCTTATGGAAAATGAGGACGAAAACGGCAATCTGCTTCCGAAGGAAGAAAGAATAAAAAGAGCCGAGGCAAAGGGTAATACAGGTTCAGCCGGCAAGGCCCTGCTTCTGAGGATCATCAAGGCACCCTTTATGATCGCCATTTTGATCGGATTGTTCCTGTTCTTTACCCAGCTTCCGCTTCCTGCCATCGTAAAGACCTGCATCAGCAACATCGGTAACCTGAATACTCCTCTGGCCATGTTTACTATCGGTATCTACCTGGCCCAGACGGACATCAAGAAGATGTTCATCAAGCCCAGATTGTATCTGGTATCACTGGTCAAGATGATCCTTGCACCGGCATTGGCTCTTGGGATCCTGCTCCTTCTTCCTGCCCAGATGCATGAACTGAAGATGGCGCTGTTGATCGCCGCCGCATGCCCGGTAGGCTCCAACGTAGCAGTCTATGCACAGCTCCATAACAGCAATTACACCTATGCCGTGGAAACGGTCATTATCTCTACTTTGATCTCGATCGTGACGATCCCCGTTATCGTGGGCATCGCCGGATTCTGATACGAAGCCATTTAGGTAACGCTGCTAGCAGCGTAGAGACAAGTGGCAGCACTGCCAATTGTCTACACGTTGATAGCAACGTGACCGAAATGGCACACTCCGAGAAAGGAAAGTTCTATGTTAACCGATCAGTTAAGCAACATGAAATCCTGCTTCGCCGATGGTGTCAACACCATCCTGCGCGGACAGGAGAATCGTTCCCGCATGGTCATGCTGGTCCAGGGAAATCTGGTCAGCAATGTCCGCAGTGCCAGCCGCGGTATCAATGCGCTGGTTGAGAAGAACGGTGTTACCGGATTCTCTTCCATGGCAGAGTACTCCGAGGAGGCTGCCAAGAAGGTCCTGGAGGCTGCAACCAGAAATGCCATGTTCCTGAACAAGCACATCACCAAGGAAAAGGCCATGCTGTCTTCTCCCTGCAGCGGCATCATCCTGCCTAAGAGGGACGTTCTGGATATGGAGCAGCAGCGCATCATCGATGCCTGTCGTGAGGTAGATGCCTACGTGGTCAAGAACTGTCCCAACATTACCAGCCGCAGCATCCGCTACAGTGAGGATTCCATGGACAAGGTCCTGTATTCCTCCTCTGCCTGTGATGGCCATGTGACCTATGCCAGATGCTATATCTATGTCACTCTGGAGGCTGAGACCAAGGACGGCGTTCCAGTCTCCCTGTTCAAGGCAACCGGCGGTGTAGGCAGTTTCAGTGACAACTTCAGCGACCTTTCCAAGGTCTTTGCGGCTGCGGACGAGATCTACCGTAACCTGATGGATAAGAGAGAGGGTGACTATGCCAAGGCAGGAAACCACACCGTTATCCTGGGTGGCATGAT
>JAZUIK010000157.1:0-8579 GCA_045642205.1 Bianqueaceae bacterium | reverse complement strand
CCATCGAGTGTCAGGTCTGCGGCGCAGGCGGAAATCTGGAGAAGACCGAAGACGGCAAGAGAAAGTTTGTCATTCAATCCGATGGACTTGAGAAGGATCGTACCACTGTTCCCGGACGTGCTAAGCATCTGGAAGAGATCGGTGAGACCCAGGGAAGCTTCTATGCAAATCCTGAGACCGTTGGCCGTGCTATGGGCATCCGTCAGAAGTACGTTGAGAAGAAGTTCAAGGGAATCGACTGATACGATTAACTATTCAAAGGAGAATTATTATGCCTCAGTTATCTCTTAAGCATAGAATCATCAATACATTGATCGTTAATATCCCGATCGCTCTGGGAATCGTTATTACCGCTCAGCTTCTGGCTAACGGCAATGTTCAGCTGATCCCCAGCCTGATCAACTTTGCACTGGCATACACGATCTCTTTCCTGATCGGTATGTTCATTCCGCTGGTTCCGTGGGGACTGGGTTTTGCAGCAAAGTGCAAGGCTAAGGAAGGAAGCCTTCCCTTTGGTCTTCTGGTCAATGTTGTAGTCAATACCGGTTATGTCCTGATCGTAGGATTCTGCCTTACCATCTTCAATATCAAGATCATGGGCGGTGCTCCCTGGATCGCATGGTTCTTCGGATGGATCAGCACCTTCGTTCCGATCTGGATCGTTGGTTACATTATTTCCTTCCTGTGGAATCAGCCTGCCGAGAAGATCACCAAGGCAATCTGCAAGGACTAATATGGAAGCACCAGTTATCCTGTTCATGGCTGGATAACTGAAAACGCAGGAAGGATTCATTAGCTGAATTCCTTCCTGCGTTCTATTAAAAGCAAAAAATAGATCAGATGCAGTATTTGAAGGTGGTAAACATACCATTCTTCATATTGCTGTTCATCAGACGTTCCACATCGGCGGAGGTAATGGTGTCTTCATTAGCAAGCCACCAGTTAACCAGAGCCATCAGATTGGAAGCGAAAAGGTGAGAGTATAACTCCTGATACGGGATCGCATCCTCAGGGACCTGGATATTCTCCTGAAGCTTTCGGATGATGTTATCCTGGATCACCAGGACCATCTCACGATACAGGTTCCTTTCGATCCGTGCATTCCACAGGATACGATAGGTATCACGATGCTGATAGATGAACTGGATACTACGTTTGAAGTTTTCCTTGTATTTCGCGTCATTGACTGTATAGGGAGTGGCAAGGATAAAATCGGTGGAGTTGAAGGCTTCCTTGAACTCTTCAATGGTACGATCCAGGTAATTATCCAGAAGATCGTACTTGTCTGTGTAGTACTTGTAGAAGGTGGATCGATTGATCAGAGCGGTATCACAGAGCATATCGATACTGATCTTTTTAAAATCGTTGTGAGCGATATTCTCAAGCAAAGATGCATCGATCTGACGCAGTGTTTTGATGACACGAGGATCTGTCTTCGTCAAGGTGAAAACCTCCGAATCTTTAGTTGGGTAGGTCAAGTACTTTACTTATATCATTTTTTGCTTTGTTTGTACAGAATGGATTTTTATGAACTATCTTTTACTATAAAAACCAGAAGGAGGAGAAACGTGTTAGTCACAATTCAGATTGATGGCAAAACGCTTCAGGTCGAACAAGGCTCCAACGTGTTGGAAGCCGCTCTGACCAACGGAATCTATATTCCTCATCTGTGCCATCATCCCGATCTGCCGGAACTGGGTTCCTGCAGACTCTGCATTGTTGAAGTGGAGGGAAAGAAAGGGATTACCCCTTCCTGTAAACTGAAGGCAGAAGAGGGAATGGTCATTACCACCAGATCAGAGAAGATCGATCATCAGCGAAAGGTTGCCATGGAGTTATTGCTGGCAGCTCATCCGGAGGACTGTTCCACCTGTCCTAAGTACGGACGCTGTGAACTGCAGACCCTGATCCAGTATATGGGGGTATCCGCAGCCAGAATGCATACCCGTGTCAAGGGATTTGCCCAGATCGATGCCAATCCTTTGCTGATCCATGATATGAACCGCTGTGTCCTTTGCGGGCGCTGCGTAAGAGCCTGCAATGACCTTCGCGGAGTCGGTGCACTTCAGTATGACAAGGAAGGGCTGGAAACGAAGGTCGGAACCCTGCACGCTAAATTGTTGAAGGATGCCGATTGTCGTTTCTGCGGAGCCTGTGCGGAAGTATGTCCCACCGGTACCATCCGCGATAAGATGAATTTCACACCGGCAGAGAAGAAGGATACCCTGATCCCCTGTCAGGCAAACTGTCCTGCTCATACGGATGTTCCCAGATATATCCGTCTTGTCAAGGAAGGCCGCTATGCGGAAGCTACGGCGGTCATCCACGAGAAGCTTCCTTTCCCTGAGTGCCTGGGACGTGTCTGTGTCCACAGCTGTGAGCTGGCATGCAGACGTGAGGAAGTGAACGCTGCAGTCTCTATCCGCAATATTAAGCGTTATGCGGCAGAACATACCGATAATACCCTGTGGCAGGAAAACCAGAAGATGCTTCCCGCTACCGGAAAGAAGGTCTGTGTCGTCGGCGGTGGTCCTGCCGGTATGACAGCAGCCATGTATCTGGCAAAGCAGGGACATGAAGTAACCATCAAGGAAGCATATCCCAAGCTTGGCGGTCAGATGCAGTATGGTATTCCGTCCTATCGTCTTCCCAGAGAGGTCGTCGATAAGGAAGCCGCTTACGTTACAAACGTAGGTGTAAAGGTGGAGACTAACTGCCGTGTGGAGAAGCCTCTGGAACTTTTGAAGGAATATGATGCGGTCCTGATGGCTGTTGGTACCCATGGTGGTGTACGTCTTCCCATGAAGGGTAGTGACCTAAAGGGTGTCACCATCAATACCGAGTTTTTGAGGAACTGCTCCATGGGTCTGCCTACCGGTATCGGTAAGAAGATCATGATCCTGGGCGGTGGTAACGTTGCTTTTGACTGTGCAAGAAGTGCTGTTCGTCTTGGGGCAGAGGAAGTCCATCTTGCCTGCCTGGAGAAGCGTGAAGTCATGACCGCAGACGATGAAGAGATCGAGCAGGCTATGGCAGAAGGTGTCAAGATCTATCCCGGACGTACCTTTGAATCCATCAACGGCAGCGATCATGTAGAAAGCGTTACCTTCTCCAAGGTCAAGAATTTCTACTTTGATGAGAACAGAAGAGCAGTGATCGAAAAGGAAGAGGATTCCGAGCATACCATTGAAGTCGATACGGTCATCTTTGCTACCGGTCAGCGTACGGATCTGTCCATGGACTCCGGTCTCGAGAGAGGCAGAGGTAACTGCATCGTGGCTGATGGCGGACTAAAGACTTCTGTAGAAGGAATCTTTGCCTGCGGTGATGCGATCTATGGAACCAAGAGTGTGATCCAGGCTATCGCATCCGGCCGTGAAGCTGCTTCCAATATCGATAAGTATCTTGGAGGAGACGGAGATATCTCCGAAGTTCTCTGTGAGAAGGAAACTCCCTGTCAGTATATCGGAAAGATCGAAGGCTTTGCTTATAAAGAGCGTGCCGAGGAAGTATTTTTGAGTGCGGAAGAGGTAAAGAATAGTTTTACTCCCATCAGCAGGGGAATCTGTGACAGCCGCATCTGCGCTGAGGCAGGTCGCTGTCTGCAGTGTGATCTTCGTTTTGGTATCACAGAACATCGTCTCTGGAGTGATTATGCGGATGACGAGATGTTCAACGAGCAGAAGGAAGAGGAGGGTAAGTAAGCATGTTAAGAAACAATAATGCTGAAGCCCTGGTGCTTCTTAATAAGATCAGTAAAGAAGAACTGGAACAGAAATTCGGATGCCGTGAGGCACTTGATGGAGCGATCGTTGGAGCTCTTCCCAATGCAGATACCGAAGGAATGAAGTATACCTTGCTCCATACCAATCCTGCCGGAGTGGTCGCAGGACTTAAGATCCTCTCCGTTTTGACGGGAGCATCCAAAGCGATCCTCAGTGTCAGCTGTGATGTCAATGAGCAGGAATTGATGGCCAATGCCGGCATTGCAAACCTGGATCTGACCATTGTGAAAGAGAAACTGGTCAATGTCCGTGCACACGAGAACGATCTTCTGGTAAAGATCGATGAGCTTGTCAACATGGCAGAGATCCTGATGGGACGTGAACCTATGGCTCTGGTCATGGTAGAGGATGAAATCCGGGAGGTTGCTCCAAAAACCAAGATCCTGTCTCTGATCAGCGGCGATATGACGAAGGGAATCCTGGCAGATCATAAGTTCTATACACTGGATCAGGCAGAAGATCTGGTGGCAGGCGATCTTGTCAGCGGTGTCATCAAGACCATTAAGACCACCGACTGTGCTGTGGATCAGACCGGCAAGGAGATCCGTGTTCTTCGTGAGAAGAGCTGTGGAAAGTGCACCTTCTGCCGTGAAGGATTGTACCAGCTGGAACAGTCCGTTGAAGAGATCAAGGAAGGCCGCGGTAAAAATGGAGACAAGGAATTTATGGCTGAGATATCCGAACTGATGCTGGAATCCTGCAATTGCTCTTTGGGTGATGCGGCAGGCTTGCCGGTACAGACTATGTTGCAGGCTTATGAAGCAGAAGTAGATGCCCATATCCGTCGTAAGGAATGTCCCGCCGGCGTATGTCTGGCTCTTACCAACTTCTATATCGATCCTACTTTGTGTCAGGGCTGTGGAAAGTGTGCTGAGGTCTGTGAAGCAGGTGCCATCGATGTCCGTAAGGGCTATGTTTCTGAACTGGATTCCTTTGACTGTACCCGCTGCGGTGCATGTCTGGAGGCTTGTCCTGTCAGTGCTATCAAGAAGGTGTCCGGAAAGCTTCCTAAGCTTCCTTCCAAGCGTAGCAAGCTGAAGGGCGTAGCAGTAGAGGAGGCAGAGAAGACAGTAAAGACTGCTGTGAAGAGAAAGAAAGTCTATGGCAGTGCTGTAACAGTCAAGAAGCCTGAGCAGCAGGCAGTCGAAACCAAGAAAACTGAGAAAGTACAGGTGAATATCGTGAAAACTATCAATACGGAACTTGTCATCGTAGCCGGTGGTCCTGCCGGTCTGGCAGCAGCGATCGCAGCCGGAGAAAAGGGAATCAAGTCCATCATTCTGGAGAAGTCCTCCACCACCGGTGGTGCCGCTAACATGGGTATGGGCCCCTTAGGTATCGATACTAAGATCCAGCGTGCTCTGTTCAATAACATCACGGTTGAGGAAGCGCTGAAGCTTCATATGGAATACACCCATTATGCAGTCGATGAGGACCTGGTACAGGCATACTTCAATCGCAGTGCAGATACCATTGAATGGCTAGAAGACATGGGCGTTGAGTTTGCCGGTGCATTCCGTTACTTCAAGGAATCTGCAGCTACCTGGCATATCGTAAAGCCTGAGAATGGCGTAATCGGACCCAGAGCTGCATCCGCTATGATCAAGAAGATGACCGAGCGTGCGAAGGAGCTTGGCTGTGAGATCCTTCTTGGAACTCCCGCTACCAGCCTGATCCAGGAGAATGGCAAGGTCTGCGGTGCCATCGCTGTTGACTCCGAAGGAAACGGCATTGAAGTTCGCGGAAAGGCTGTTCTGGTCGCTACCGGCGGATTCGGAAACAACAAGGAAATGATCAAGGAGCACTTCAACCTGACTCTGGGCGAGGACTTCTTCCCCTTCATGATCCCCGGTATCACCGGAGACGGACTGAAGATGATGTGGGAAGTCGGTGCTGCAAAGTTTGGTGCCAACATCGAGGCCATCTATCAGCTGCCTGACAACCTGAACTGGTTCCTGCTGGATGCCGTTCTTCGTCAGCCCAACCTGCTGATCAACCAAAATGGTGAGCGTTTCATGAACGAAGGTATGATGGGCAACACCACCTTCACCGGTAACGCACTTCGTCTGCAGCCCGGTAACTACGGTTACTGCATCATGGATGAGGGTATCCTGAAGGAGTACAAGAAGAATGGTCCCGATATCGTGGATATCGTACATCCTGCAGATGCATTCATCGCTTTTGACGGACAGGCTAAGGTAGCTGTCGAGCAGAACTATCCTGCTTACATCGAAGCAGAGACCATTCCCGAACTGGCTGAGAAACTGGGCATTGATGCAGATAAGCTTCAGGAGACCATCGACGAGTACAACGAGATGTGTGAGAGCGGTGTTGATACCAAGTTCTACAAGGATCACCGTTATCTGCATCCCATCACCGGAAAGGGTAAGTACCTTGTCGGTAAGTACTATCTGGCTGCTTATGGTACCGTTGGCGGTGTTCGTATCAACAAGTACGGTGAAGTCATGAATGAGCAGAACATGCCCATCGAAGGTCTGTACAGTGCAGGTTCCGATGCTAACACCATCTATGGTGACAGCTACAACTTCACTCTGTGCGGCAACACCATGGGATTTGCTGTCAATACCGGACGTATGGCCGGTGAGGCTGCTGCGGATTATATTGCTGATCTTGCAGAGTAATATCTGATTTCGACAAGGGAGTTTCGAAACAAAGAAACTCCCTTTGTCGGATTGATGAAGGACAAAAATGCGATGTGAGATTTGTCCTAATCTGTGAATAAGCAGATTGTGGTCATAATCATGTAAGGGTTTAAGGACAAATATCGAAAATCATTCATTATTGTATTTTTTTATAATCATAAGCATAAATGTACAATGACTTACAGGTATGCCCGGGGATGCCCTGAGCTAACTGTAGGGAAATCATTTTCAAGGAGACAGAAGTATGGATTATCGTATTCTGACCATCAATCCCGGTTCTACCTCTACCAAGGTAGGATGTTTTGAGGGAGAGAAGGAACTGTTTACCGTCAATGTTTCTCATGATGCTGCAAAGCTTAAAGAGTTCCCGACCATCAGTTCCCAGATGCCCTATCGTAAAGAGACCATTATGGCTGCTTTGAAAGAGGCAGATATCGACCTTTCTACCATCGATGCCTATGTTGGCCGTGGCGGCGGTCTGATGGCTGTAGAGGGTGGTACCTATGAAGTCAATGATGTGATCCTGGACCATGCCTTCCGCGGTGCGAACGGTGTTCAGCATCCCGCTCAGCTCGGTTCCCAGATCGCCCATGAGTTTGCTACTCAGTATGGTAAGCCCTGTTTCGTCGTTAACCCTCCGGATACCGATGAGTACACTCTGTGCGCTCGTATTACCGGTATCAAGGGTGTATACAGAACTTCTCATCTTCATGCTCTGAACCAGAAGGAGACGGCTATCCGTCATGCTGCCGGAATGGGTAAGAAGTATGAGGATTGCAACTTTGTTGTCTGCCATATCGGCGGCGGCATCTCCATTGCAGCCCATCAGAAGGGCAAGATGATCGATGGTAACGATATCGTTGGCGGGGAAGGCCCCATGGCTCCTACCAGAGCTGGTGCGATCCCTGCTACCGAGATGATCCGTTACTGCTATTCCCACGAGGATAAGAAAGAGACTTCCGGACTTCTGACCAAGACCGGTGGTTTCGTATCTCACCTCGGTACCTCCGATGCTATCGAGGTTTCTACCAGAGCAGCAGAGGGCGATATGCAGGCAAAGCTTGTATGGGATACCATGACCTATCAGATCATCCGTTTCATCGGTGCTATGGCCGGTGTCCTTCACGGTGAGGTAGACGGCATTTTGCTTGGCGGTGGTATGGTCCACAACAAGCAGCTGGTCAAGGCAATTACCGACGCATGCTCCTGGATCGCTCCTGTCAGCGCATATCCCGGAGAGTTCGAGCTGGAGGCTATGGCAGCCGGCGCGATCCGTGTTCTTGAGGGCAAGGAAAAGGCTAAGATCTATACCGGAAAGCCCTGCTGGAGCCCGGAGGAACTGGAGGACTAAATGACACCCAAGCAGATTCAGATGCAGGTTCTTCTGCAGGACCTGGTATTGGCATTCGTTATCAATTCCGCTGCGACGATCCTTAACGGCGGCTTTACCGAGACCGGTGTCTATCTGGTAGGTATGTTCATGGCATTCTCTATCAACTATGTTGCCGGTATCATTATCCCCGTCGAGAAGATCGGCCGTGCCGTAGCCGGTGGTATCGGACTGAAGGAAGGTAAACTTCCCTTCAAGCTGGTACGTATCTTTATCATCAATGCGATCTTTGTTACCATCATCAGTTTCACCATCGCACTGATCAACGTAGGTCCTGTTCCTGAGATCTTCAAGATCTGGATCAGCACATATCCCATCCTGCACATTGTAGGATATGTTACTTCCGTACTTATCGAAGATGGCTGTGCTTCTCTGGCACAGGTCTTCGTAAGCAATAAATAATTCAACTCTTATGAAAGGAGCACTGCTACTTTGAACAAGAATATGAATCAGACAAAGCTTCATCCCTATATGAGAAGCGTGTCCATCATCGGCGTAGGCTGCACCCCCTTCATGTATACCGTTGACAATCCTGAAACCAACGGTCTGACTGAAGGCGAGCTGTTTGGCTACGCAGCACTGAAAGCCATGGAGGATGCAGGTATTACTCCCAAGGATGTAGATTACTACTTCCACGGCGAAGCCAGCCCTCTGAACGGTTCCAACTACCAGACTCTCAACATCCAGATCGGAGACTGGTTTGGTATGAAGGGTAAGGGATCCAACCATCACTCCGAGGCT
>JAZUIK010000156.1:0-10210 GCA_045642205.1 Bianqueaceae bacterium | reverse complement strand
AGTCGATCGACCATATTTTGAGCAGCATAGTCCAGATCCAGTTTCTGAAGATCACTGACTGTGAGTTCCACGTCGATACCGCCATGATTTCTCTCGGTTTCCATGCCGTACAGAAAGACATGATATACCGGTGCCTCGAATCCGGCATCCCATCCCCAGGAATTGACTGTATGCTGACCGTAGGTTTCCGATCGGATGGTAGCTCCGATGTGGATCGGTTCGACCGTCAGCGCACGGACCTTCTCCTCCATCTCGGTAATGATCTTTGCGAGAGCATTTTTCAGTTCCTTCGGATCCCGGATCGCTTCCTGATCCCTGTAGATAACTTTACATTTTTCTCTATGGATCGGTATCGGATTGGGGCTGTCAGAAACTTCACTGTTTTCAAAGGCCTTGAGCAATAAGGCCTCGATATCTTCTTCCGGATTCTGTGAATACGCCAGTCCGGTCTTTTCTCCTGATACTCTCAGATAGTAGGCCAGCTGATCCGCCATCTTTGTATCCACCACCTGTCCGTCCTGCATGGTCATACTGAGGAAAGAATGGGATTCCAGGTTCACTTCCGCCTCTTTGATCCCTTCAGGAAGATGTGCGAAGGCTTCGATATAGCGATCTAAACTTTTCATGCCATGCCTCCTACTCTCATCTCACGGATGCGGAATCGAGGTTCAAAGGAGGTTACCTGCACCAAGCCAGAGGAAGCTCCGCAGAATCCTGCGTGACGATCCACTTCGATCTTTTTTCCTACCCTGTCGATGCGCTGAATGATCTCCGCGGTAGTACCGCTGAGGGTCATACCGCCCACACGCTCACAGATCTCTCCGTTCTTGATATGAAATCCTTCCGTCACCGCGACGGAGAAATTGCGACCGCTCTGTCCACCGCCCATGGCCGTGACCAGAAGTCCCTCTTCCAAAGAGGTGATCATTTCATCGTCATCGTCCTCACCGGCCGCCAGATAAGTGTTATGCATACGGGAAGTCGGCGCGTAGGTATAGTTCTGTCTGCGGGCACTTCCGGTGGATCCAAGTCCGGTGATCCTTCCGCCCTTTCGATCGCAGAGCCATCCCTTCATAATACCATTTTCGATCAGAACATTTTTCTGTGTGGGATGTCCCTCATCATCCATGGTCTCGGAACCGGATAATCCCGGAATGGAACCATCATCGATCAGGGTTACCTTGGAGGATGCGATCTTCTCTCCCTCCATTCCTGCGAAGCAGCTGGAAGTAAAGGATGCGGATTCCAGATTATGTCCGCAGGCTTCATGCCAGAAGGTGCCGCAGGGACCGGCTTCAAAGACTACCGGCAGCGTACAGGCCGCCATCGGCTTGATCTGCTGTTTCTCTTCCATCTTTAATACGGCCTCTTTGGCAAAGGCAACATACTCGCCCTTTTCAAAGGCTTCAAAGCCGGAAGGGCGATTGAAATCAGAAAATCCTGCATAGGACTTATCTTTCCAGCCAACGACACCGGAGAGCCTCACTCTCTGGGCACATCTTTCATCCTCTGCCCACAGACCTTCTGAATTCACGATCGTCAGGTGCTGGACATAGTCATAGAACTCCACGTTCATGCTGCGGATCGTGGGACCTGCGGTGATCGCTGCCTGATACATATCCTTAACGACCTCGACCTTTTTTCGGATCGGAACCTGTCTGGGATCCACCGCCATCCTATGGATCGGTTTAAGTTCCTGCCGGGAGAAAACGATCTCCTTAGGGGCATTATGATGGATCTGGTCACTGATCATGTCTGCCGCTGCTAAAGCTAAGCGCTTCAGGCCTTCAAAGGACGTATCATTTCCATAGACATAGACACTGCTGGTCCCTTTCAGGACATACAGGCCCACTCCGGCAATATGCAGTGTGGCCCCTCCGTTCATGGTTCCGGAAAGGTCCTTTAAGACAGTATCTTCCCTGTCTTCAAAAAACAGTTCGGCAAAATCTCCGCCGCTGCGCCTGGCTATGGACAGGATCGTCCCCAGTTCAGATTGTGTGATCAGTTTCATATATATTCCTTTCTACGATCAGAAAGTAACACTGCTATCGATTTACATGGAGTATTCCAACCTGATTATTCATATTCCACAAAAAAAGTCAAGTTTTGCTTTCCATATATAGACATTTGTATAATTAATTTGGTACAATAACTTTATCTATTTATATTGATTAACCATAGGAGGTTTAGAAATGGCAGAATTCGTTAAGCTTTCCGCAGATAATCTCAAGGCGCTGCACGAGCAGAACCCTGCGCTGATGAGCTACAATATTGAATTCGCAGAAGTTACCGGCGGTACCTTCTGGAAAGCATACACTCCCGGCCAGATTGCCGGCACCGAGCCCTTCAACGTCGACATGAGTGGCGGTCTGACGGCAGCTTACAAGGATCTGATGCAGGTCTACGATCCCATCGATCTGTATGATGAGAAGCTTCGTTCCCTGGCAAAGGAATTCGGTCCTCTGTGGGTCCGTGTTTCCGGTACCTGGTCCACCAAGACCTACTACGATCTGGACGATGCCATGGGCGGCAAGGTTCCCGAGGGCTATCTGAACACCCTGACCCGCAAGCAGTGGGTAGGCGTTCTTGATTTCGTCAAGGCTGTCGGCGCTAAGCTCCTGATCTCCGTATCCGCATGCCCCGGTGTCTATGGCACCAATCAGGCTCCCATTCCCGCATGGACTCCCCATGAGGCTGAAAAGATCTTCAAGTTCAGCAGCGACTACGGTGTTCCGATCAGTGCTTCTGAATTCGTAAACGAGCCCAACATGCTCGCTGAGACCGGTTTCCCCCAGGGTTATACCGCTGAGGATCATGTCCGCGATCAGAAGATCTTCCAGGAGTGGCTGAATGCAAACTATCCTGACTGTCTCTATGTCGGCCCCTGCACCGTCGGTGGTGATGCTACCCTCGGAAAGAAATCCGGCGGCGTTGAGAATCTGGTCATGAAGACCTGCAAGAGCGCTGATCTTATGGGCGATGTCGGCACCAAGCTGGATGTCTTCTCTTATCATTATTATAATGGCGTTTCCGAGCGTCTTGGCGGCGTTATGCCTCAGGCTCACTGGTCTCCTGAAGAGGCTACCTCCGAGGATTACCTGGCAGTCGCTATCGACAACGCTAAGATCTACGCTCCTCTGCGTGACACCTACTGCCCCGGTGGCGAGATGTGGGTTACCGAGTCCGGAGATGCAGGCGGCGGCGGAGATACCTGGGCTTCCACTTATCTGGATGTTATCCGTACTCTGAACGAAGCAGGCGGCTTCTCTCAGGTTACTCCCGGTATCATCTTCCACAACACCCTGGCAGCTTCTGACTACGCATATCTGGATCGTTTCACTCATGAGCCCCGTCCCAACTACTTCGCAGTTCTTCTGTGGACCCGTCTGATGGGCGATACCGTTTATGAGACCGAGCCCGTTCGCATGGGTGCTCATGTCTATGCACAGAGCCGCAAGGATGGTAAGGATGGCGTTTGCTACGTTGTTATCAACAACTCCGAGACCGAGTGCACCACCGTTTCTCTTCCCAAGGAAGCAGAGATCTATGTGCTTGCCGGCAAGGATGGCAACAAGCGTGCTACCGTTATGACCCTGAATGGCCGTGATCTGGTCCTTGGTGAGGGCAACACCCTTCCCGATCTCTCCGGCGAAAAGGTTGCTGCAGGTGAGCTGACTCTGGCTCCTCTTTCCTGCGCTTACATCGTAATGTAATCTTTACAGATTATATCTGTTTTGATATCTGCCACTCCCGCAGCCTTCGTTGCGGGAGTGTGCTGTATTCTGTCCTGAAAAAAATCATTTTACAAGGAGTAACAAGCATGTCTGTTACCGTAGAATCTTTTGTTCCCTCCAAACCGTTCCTGGTCTGTGTAGACAGTGACGGATGTGCCATGGACACCATGGATATCAAGCACATCCGCTGCTTTGGTCCCTGCATGGTGGATGAATGGGCTCTTAATGAGTGGAAACAGCCCATTTTAGATCGTTGGAATGTGATCAATCTTTACAGTATGACCCGTGGTATCAACCGTTTCAAGGGTCTGATCATGGCGCTGAAGGAGATCAATGACACCTATACCGCCATCGAGGATCTGGAAGCACTGGATAACTGGGTCGAGAATTCCCCCGAGCTTTCCAACGGTGCTCTGGAAAAAGCCATTGCCGCCAATCCCGATCACATTTCTCTTCAGAAAGCACTTTCCTGGTCCAAGGCTGTCAATGCTTCTATCAATCTGCTTCCGGAGAGTGAAAAGCTTCCCTTTGCCGGTGTCAAAGAGGCCCTCAGTTATGCTCACGAATATGCTGACATCGCCATCGTCTCCAGCGCGAACCTGGATGCGGTCATCGACGAGTGGACCCTGTATGGTCTCTTAGAGCATACGGATATCGTTATGTCCCAGAATGTGGGAAGCAAGGCCTTCTGCATCGGTGAGATGCTCAAGAAAGGCTACGCACCGGACCATGTCCTCATGTGCGGTGATGCTCCCGGAGATAAGGATGCCGCTGAAAAGAACGGTGTCTTCTACTATCCCATTCTGGTAAAACACGAGGCTGAGAGCTGGACCGAGTTCAAAGCGGAAGGCCTCTCTCATCTTCTGGATTCCACCTATGCCGGTGCTTATCAGGATAAAAAGAACAAAGAATTCTACAGCTGCCTTGGCGCAGAGTAAGAAAGGAAACTTCCATGCCTAACTTAAAAGCAAAACCTTATTATCTGAATGATGCTGACATCCAGTGGGTCAAGGACACCATTGCTTCCATGACTCCTGAAGAAAAGGTCGGACAGTTGTTCTTCCAGCTGACCGCTTCCAGAGATGAAGCTTACCTCAAGGAACTCATGAACAAGTACCATCTGGGTGGTATCCGTTACAACAATGCTCCCGGAAGGATGATCCAGCAGCATAACCGTATCCTTCAGGAGAATGCTAAGGTTCCCGTGATCATCGCCTGCAACACCGAAGCTGGCGGAAACGGTGCCTGCTCCGACGGTACCGCTATCGGAAGCGGAATCAAGATCGGTGCTACCGGAAACAGAGACTATGCCTTCGCCCTTGGTAAGATGGCCAACGAAGAGGCTGCTGCTATCGGATGCAACATGGCTTTCGCTCCTGTCTGCGATATCCACTACAACTGGCTGAATACCGAGATCGTTTCCCGTGCTTTTGGTAATGATCCCGACCGCGTTGCTGACATGAGCTGTGCTTACCTGGAAGGTGCTCACACTATTCCCGGTTTCGCCTGCGCTGCCAAGCACTTCCCCGGCAACGGACAGGACTTCCGTGATGCTCATCTTTCCAACAACGTCAACTATTTCTCCCCTGAAAAGTGGGATGAGACCTATGGTAAGGTCTATAAGGCCCTGATCGATGACGGTCTGGATGCCATCATGGGCGGCCACATCATGCTGCCTGAGGTTTCCCGTGCCCTTCGTCCCGGAATCAAGGATGAGGAGATCATGCCTGCTACTCTGGCACCCGAGATCATGACCACCCTGCTGCGCGACAAGCTCGGTTTCAACGGCATGGTCGTTACGGATGCTTCCCACATGGTCGGTATGACCGATCGTATGAAGCGCAGTGAGATGCTGCCTCTGGCTATCAATGCCGGCTGTGACATGTTCCTGTTCTTCAATGATCCGGATGAAGACTTCGAGACCATGCTGAATGCATACAATACCGGTATCATCTCCGAAGAGAGAATGACCGAAGCCCTGGAGCGTATCCTTGGTCTGAAGGCTCATATGGGTCTGAACAAGAAGGCTAAGGAAGAGATCGTTCCCGCTCCCGAGGTTGTCGATGCTACTCTTGGTAAGGCTGAATACAAGGAAATGGCTAAGGCGATCAGTAATGATTGTGTCACCCTGGTCAAGTACAAGGATGAAGATGTTCTTCCCATGACCCCCGATAAGTATAAGAGGATCATGATCGTTCAGCTCAAGGGTGCAGCCGGTGCCATGGACTCTCTGATGGGTCTGTTTGGTTTTGGCGGCGGTCAGTCTCCCGCTGAAAAGCTGAAGGAAAAGCTTTGTGCTAAGGGATTTGATGCGTTCATCTATGAGAGCCCCATCGAGAAGATGAAGAAGCAGATCGCTGCCGGACAGAAGCCGGATGCGAATCTGTATTTCGCCGGAAAGAATGCCATCAAGGACTTTGTCAGCGGCATGGATCTGGTCATTACTCTGTGTAATGTCTCCGGTGGTGTAGGACGTCCCAGCTTTGGTATTTCCAAAGGCGGCGGAGAGATTCCGTGGTATGTCTTCGAGGTTCCGGTCGTTGTTGCCAGTGTCAACATGCCCACCATGCTGGCAGATCTTCCTCAGTCCCGTACCTACATCAATGCGTATGACGCTAACGATGACACCCTGGATGCACTGGTCGAAGGCCTGATGCAGGGTAAGAATGGATTCAAGGGAACAGATCCCATTGATTCCTTCTGCGGTGTCTGGGATGCCAGATTGTAAGTAATACTATAATAAACTAAAAGGGACCTCCTCGAAGCGGTGTGGAAACCACAATGCTTCGAGGTAGGTCCCTTTTGTTTTATAGATTTCACCTAATCTGGCACCAGACACCGCAAAAGAAAAGAGCCATTTCTGAAGCATTTTGTGTAATCACACCGCTTTAGAAATGGCTTCTTTTCTTATCCCACCTTACAGGTTTGCTTTGATCTTTTCGATCATCTCAGCATACTCTTCCTCGCTGAGGGTCTTGATGCCGGGGTTCATGGCAAATACACCGCCCCACTCATATTCATCTCTGTACTTGGGTACCAAATGGAAATGCAGGTGATGACCGGTGTCACCGTAGGCACCGTAGTTGACCTTTACAGGATGGAAAGCTGCATGGATCGCTTCTGCTACTTTGCAGACATCTGCGAGGTAAGCATTACGCTCTTCCTCGGTGAGTTCGATGATCTCGCTAGCATGGAACTTACTGGCAACGATGCAGCGTCCGGGATGGCTCTGCTCTTTGAACAGATAGACCTTGGAAGCAGGAAGCTCACAGATCTTGATACCAAAGGCATCTACCAGAGCACCTTCAGCGCAATAAGCACAATTGGGATCAAATCCAAATTCCATGATACTCCTCCTTAGCGCTGGATACGTCCGGATCCGTCGCCGCCTGCCAGTTTCTGGACTTCAGCTACGGAAACCATGTTGTAGTCGCCTTCGATGGTGTGCTTCAGAGCGGAAGCTGCAACAGCGAATTCAACAGCAGCCTGGGTATCATATCCGTTCATCAGAGAGTAGATCAGTCCACCGCCGAAGGAATCTCCACCACCGACACGGTCGATGATGCGAAGCTCATACTTCTTGGAGAAGCAATACTCATCCTTGGCAACATCATAGAGCATAGCACTCCAGCCGTTATCGGATGCGGAATGGGATTCTCTCAGAGTGATAGCAACCTTCTCGAAGCCGAACTTGTCAGCCAGCTGCTTAGCAACGCTCTTATAACCCTCATGGTTCAGGCTGCCACCGTAGATATCTGTAGCTTCAGCCTCGATACCGAAGACATCCTTAGCATCTTCCTCGTTGGAGATGCAGACATCGACATACTGGCACAGGTCAGTCATAGCAGCGCGAGCCTCGTCACGGGTCCAAAGCTTTCCACGGTAGTTCAGGTCACAGGAGATCTTTACTCCCTTTGCCTTTGCTGCCTTGCAGGCTTCCTTACAGATCTCGACTACATTGGGGCCAAGAGCGGGGGTAATACCGGAAAAGTGGAACCACTCAGCGCCGTCAAAGATCTTATCCCAGTCAAAGTCTTCCTTCTTAGCCAGCTGGATCGCACTGTTGGCACGGTCATAGATACAAACACTGCCACGCTGAGAAGCGCCCTTCTCGTTGTAGTAGATACCGACTCTGTCACCACCGCGGGTGATCATGGAGGTATCTACGCCATAGCGGCGAAGGCTGTTGATGGCTGCCTGTCCGATCGCATGTGCAGGGAGCTTGGTGACAAACGCTGCGTCCATGCCATAGTTCGCCAGAGATACAGCGACATTTGCCTCACCACCGCCGAAGGTAAACTCCAGGGTGCTTGCCTGAACAAAACGCTCATAGTTGAAGGGCTGAAGACGGACCATCAGCTCACCGAAAGTTACGATTTTTGCCATTGAATTAATCCTCAAATAAACTGCTTATGTATGGAAACACCCGAACCCGCAGGGGTTCGGGCGTTTGAACATTTTTTTACTTCTTACGTGCTTCGTCAACGATCTCACGAGACTTCTTGCAGAGCTCGGTGATCTCATCCCACTTCTGGTTGTCGATCAGATCAGCAGTAACCATGTAGGAACCGCCACAAGCTGCGATAACGGGGCAGCTGATGTACTCAGCCAGATTCTTCAGGGAGATACCGCCGGTGGGCATAACCTTGAACTGGGGGAAGGGAGCGCTCATAGCCTTGATCTTAGCCAGACCGCCGGACTGCTCAGCGGGGAAGAACTTGATGACTTCCAGGTTGTACTTCAGAGCAGCATGATAGTCGGTGGGAGTGGTGCATCCGGGGTAGATGGGGAAGTTCTTCTCTGCACAGTAAGCAACCAGCTCGGGATCCCAACCGGGAGTAACGATGAAGTCACCGCCTGCAGCGATAACAGCATCGATATGAGCGGTAGTGGTAACGGTACCAGCACCAACGAGCATGTCGGGGCAAGCTTCCTTCATCAGCTTGATAGCCTTGTCAGCGCCTGCTGCACGGAAGGTAACCTCAGCGATCGGAACACCGCCATCGCAAAGAGCCTTAGCCAGAGCAACTGCATCTCTCTCAGGGTTGTTCAGCTTGATAACAGGAACAACACCGATAGCAGAAATCTTCTGATTCATTTCATTCATTTGTCTATACCTCAATTCTGGATTTCGATATTTTCAGGCTCCGCTAAAAGCGGAGCCATCGATCTTATACTTATACTCCGGAGTAAGCAGCAAATCCTGCATCGATAGGAAGAACAACGCCGGTGATAGCGCTGGCAGCCTTGTCATCGCACAGGAAGAAGACGCCGCCCAGAAGCTCTTCGCTCTCTACATAACGATGAGTGGGGGTTCCGTCCAGGATCTTCTTGGAACGAGCGGTGGGAGTACCATCCTCGTTGAACAGAAGTGCACGGTTCTGGTTAGATACCAGGAATCCGGGAGCGATCGCATTTGCACGGATACCGGTTCCTGCAAAGTGGGTAGCCAGCCACTGAGTGAAGTTGGAGATAGCAGCCTTAGCACCGGAATATGCAGGGATCTTGGTCAGAGGAATGTATGCGTTCATGGAGGAGATATTCAGGATATTTCCACACTTACGCTCTACCATGTCCTTAGCAAAGATCTGGGTGGGGATCAGGGTTCCCTGGAAGTTCAGTTTGAAGACGAAATCTACACCGCTTGCATCCAGATCAAAGAAGGTCTTCTGGCCTTCCTTAGCCTCATGCTGGTACTCGTTGTCAGTGGTAGCACGTGGATTGTTTCCGCCTGCACCGTTGATCAGGATATCACAGGGACCAAAGTCAGCAAGGACCTGCTGATGGACAGCTTCCAGAGCCTCAGCTTCCAGAACGTTAGCCTTGTAGCCATTGCAGATAAATCCTTCTGCGCGGCACTCTTCAGCCAGAGCCTGAACTGCTGCTTCATTCAGATCCAGAGCAGCGACCTTAGCACCAGCCTGAGCAAATGCCTTAGCCATGGTTCCGCAAAGAACGCCGCCTGCACCGGTGATAACGACTACCTTACCGGTAAAATCAATGTTAAGAGGAAGATTCATCATTGTTGTATTCTCCTTATATTATCAGACACCAAAACCGAAGAATTCGTTGGTATTGTTAATGCAGATGTCAGTTACGATCTTCTTCAGATACTCTTCATCGTTGGGATACATACCGTTCTCTACCCAGCCGCCGATGAGTTCACAGAGGATCCTGCGGAAGTACTCATGTCTGGTGTAGCTCAGGAAAGAACGAGAGTCGGTCAGCATACCGACAAATCTTCCCAGAACACCTGCGGAAGACAGATCGGTGAGCTGCTGCTGCATGCCGGGCAGGTTGTCATTGAACCACCATGCACTGCCATGCTGCATCTTTCCTGCGGTTCCTCCGCCCTGGAAACAAGCCATGATCGTAGCGATGGCCATGTTGTCCATGGGATTTAAAGAGTACAGGATCATCTTGGGAAGTCCGTCATTCTCCTTGAAGGAGTTCAACAGAGGTCCAAGATTCTCAAC
>JAZUIK010000155.1:0-11268 GCA_045642205.1 Bianqueaceae bacterium | reverse complement strand
CAGCCCACCCGTGGTCTGGATGTCGGTGCTATCGAGTATATCCATTCTCAGCTGGTCAAGGAGAGAGATGAAGGTAAGGCTGTCCTTCTGGTTTCTCTGGAACTGGAGGAGGTCATGAGCCTTTCCGATCGTATCCTTGTTATGTATGAGGGTGAGATCGTTGGAGAACTGGATCCCAAGACAACTACAGTAGAAGAGCTTGGTCTGTATATGGCCGGTGCAAAACGTGAAGAAAAGGAGGAGAAAGCATAATGAAAGAAAAATTCTGGGCTAAGGATTCTGTGCGTTCTGCGCTTTCCTCTCTGATCTCTGTCGGAATCGGTCTTCTGGCCGGTGCATTGGTCATCCTGATCGTTGCCGTGCTGAATAAAGATATGAATCTGAAGACCGCATGGGAAGGTATCCGCCTTGTCATTGCCGGTCTGTTCAGCACCGGCAGAAATGCAGCCGGTAATCTGACCTTTGGATTCAACAGTTCCAACTTTGGAAATATGCTGTTCAGAGCAACGCCTCTGATCATGACTGGTCTTTCTGTTGCATTTGCCTACAAGACTGGTCTGTTCAACATCGGTGCTCCCGGACAGTATCTGGCAGGTGTTGCGGCCACCTTGTTCATCGCTCTGGAGATCCCCTCCAGCGTGGTTCCTGCCTGGATCATCTGGATCCTTGCATTTGTTGGCGGTATGATCGCCGGTGCGCTTTGGGGCTGTATTCCCGGTCTTCTGAAGGCAATGCTGAATATCAATGAGGTTATCGCCTGTATCATGACCAACTGGATCGCTGCCAACCTTGTTACCTGGGCATTTGACAGTTCCAATCTGAAGAACGTCGTAGAGAACACCAAATCCGGATATATCTACAAAACAAGCTTTAACGGCGTAGAAACACCGAAACTGCTGCTGGATAAGATCTTCAGTGGCTCTCAGGTAAATGGCGGTATCCTGATCGCTATCTTGTTTGCTGTCCTTGTCTATATCATCATGACAAAGACTACGCTGGGCTATGAGCTGAAGGCTTGTGGTGCTAACCGCCATGCTGCTCGCTATGCCGGTATCAAGGATAAGAGAAATATCGTTCTGTCCATGGCTATTGCCGGTGCACTTTCCGGTGCAGGCGGAGCGCTGTATTATCTGGCAGGAAACACGGAATTCTACTGGTCTACTTACCAGTCACTGCCTGCTATCGGTTTCAATGGTATTCCTGTTGCTCTTCTGGCGATCTGTAATCCTATCGGTGTTATCTTTGCATCTCTGTTCATGAGTATGCTGGATATTGCCGGTTCTCAGCTGACATCTCTGACAGCATTTAATGAGTTCCTGACTGATGTCATTATCGCTGTCATCGTTTATCTGTCTGCATTCTCCCTGCTCATTAAGACATGGATCAGCGGAAGAAAGAAGACAGAGGTCAAGACGGAAGATAAACCGGCTGAGGATCCAATAGAAGTGGATGAGCCTAAAACGGACGCAACCACTGAAACGGAAAACGCTGTTGAAGAGAACAATGAGACCATCGTAAAGGAGGAAGCATGATATGGCATTTTTGATCCGTGAAACATTAGTCTACGCTGTTCCTCTGATGATCGTTGCCCTTGCGGGCGTGTTCTCTGAGCGAAGCGGTATCATCAACCTGGCACTGGAAGGTATCATGATCTTCGGTGCGTTTATCGGTGTTCTGTTTGTACGTATCCTTCAGCAGGCAGGTCTGTTTGATGCAGCGAAAGCCTCCGGTTCCTGGATGAGCCTGCAGGGCTATATGGTCCTGACCATGCTGGTTTCCGCAGCCCTTGGTGCTGTGTTCAGTTTGCTGCTGGCATTTGCCGCTATCAATCTGAAAGCCGATCAGACCATCGGTGGTACAGCCCTCAATATGCTGGCACCTGCACTGGTCCTGTTCCTGATCCGTGTTATTTCCAATCAGAATACTATGAATCTGGTAAGCGGTGACTCCGCAACCTGGTTCATGATCAAGAAGTCCACCCTTGGATTTGATAAGAATGCAGATATCGGTTTCTTGGGAGAAGCCTTCCTGAACAAGGTCTATCTGACCACCTATATCTGTATCATCATCTTCGTCATCCTTTCTGTGATCCTGTACAAGACAAAGTTTGGTCTGCGTCTTCGTGCCTGCGGTGAGAATCCTCAGGCAGCAGCTTCTTTGGGTGTGGATGTTATCAAGTTCCGTTACAGTGGTGTCATGATCTCCGGTGCTCTAGCAGGTATGGGCGGTTTCGTCTATGCACTGACTACGGCAAACTGTTCCTCCAATGGTGACGTTGCAGGTTTCGGTTTCCTTGCACTGGCTGTTATGATCTTTGGTAACTGGAAGCCTTTGAATATTGCCGGAGGCTCTTTGCTCTTTGGTCTGTTCAAGTGTATCGCTGCATCTTATTCCACTTTGGATATCAACGGAGACGGCGTATTCCTACTGAATGAGATCGGTATCAGTTCCCATTTCTATCGCCTGCTTCCTTATGTGATCACACTGCTTGTCCTTGCATTCACTTCCAAGAGTTCTCGTGCTCCTAAGGCTGAGGGTATTCCCTACGATAAGGGGATGCGCTGATCATGGATAAGATCCTGACGATCGGTATTGCCGGCGGAAGCGGCAGCGGAAAGACAACTCTGGCAAATAAGCTCCTTGAGGTATTTGGAGACGATATCTGTATTGTCCACCATGATAATTACTATAAGGCGCATGATGATCTTACCTTTGAGGAACGCACTCATTTAAACTACGATCATCCGGATTCATTCGAAACTTCTTTGATGATCGAACATCTGGAGCAGCTTAAGCAGGGTAAGAGTATCTTTTGTCCGGTATATGACTACACGGTACATAATCGCAGCAGTGAAGTCTTTGTGGTTGAACCCAGACCCGTTATCCTGGTAGAGGGTATTCTGATCTATACAGAGCCTGAACTGGTAGACCAGCTTGATGTCAAGGTATTCGTTGAAACGGATGCCGATATCCGTCTGGGAAGAAGAGTTCTCCGCGATGCACAGGAACGTGGAAGAAGCGTAGAGAGTGTCGTCACACAGTGGCAGAATACAGTGAAGCCCATGTACGAGAAATATGTAGAGCCTTCCAAAGAGCATGCGGATATTATCATTCCGGAAGGAAAGCACAATCCTGTCGCTCTGGATCTGCTCATCGGACATATATCCAGACATCTGGAGAGTTGTAAAGAATAAATCAAAAAGTAACAGGGAGGTTCTTAATATGAATAAGATCCTTAAATACTACACGAAATCTTTGATCATGGCCGGATGTTCTCTGGTGTTCATGATCCTTGCTCTGGTGGTCGATAAGCAGGCAGTAGGTCCCATGGGGTCCAGTGTAGGTTTTGGTACTATCAATGCGGCTATCTTTAATTTCTTTGGAACCAGCAAGTTCTGGGATCTGATCACGGATATGGTCGCTGTGCTTTCCCTTATGGTGGCTGTAGCTTTTGCCGTATATGGATTGATCCAGCTGATCAAGGGAAAGAGTTTTAAGAAAGTGGATATGCGTATCTATGTACTGGCCGGATTGTATGTAGCTCTTTTGATCGTCTATGTGTTCTTTGATAAGATCCTGGTCATCAACTATCGTCCCGTTCTGGAAGATGGAATGTTGGAGCCTTCCTTCCCGTCCTCTCACACGATCCTTGTTCTGGTAGTCATGGTTTCTGCCATGACCATGGTGGAGCATTTGTTCCCCAATCTGAACAAGCAGCTGCTGAGCTTAGTCTACATTGTCTGCGTGCTGTCCTGTGTGATCATGGTCATTGGTCGTCTGTGTGCCGGTATCCATTGGTTTACCGATATCATCGGAGCAATCCTGATCTCCGCCGGCCTTTTGGCGATCTTTAAGGATACGCTGAAGATGTTGGCTGATGCTAAGAAATAATCATTTGATATCTGGAAAACGAATAAGTCCTGTTTACTGCGGTGCAAAAGCATAAAAGCTTTGCAATGCAGTAAACAGGACTTATTCGTTTATAGAGAGCAATAGAGAAGATCAGATCAATAATAGCTGTAAGCCTACTACAATAGCGAAGAAGCAGAGGGAATACTTCTCGAAGGCGATCATGAAGTTCTTTCCGTTGCCGGGATATTCTTTAACATACAAGCGCATGTTGATAACGGAGGCAAGGGATCCGATGACAGTGATGAGTCCTGCGGTATCCAGACCGTAGATCAATGCTTTCAGGTCGGTGGTAAAGGGCCAGAGGACGATGGAAGCAGGAACATTGGAGATGATCTGACTGATACCGAGGCTCCACCAGTATTCATTACCGGCTACTGCCTTACTCAGGAAACCGGCGATGGCTTCATTGGCAGCGATGGAGGAAGAGAAGACGAAGAAGCAGAAGAACGTGATCAGGAGGACATAATCCACACGAAGATAGACCTGTCTGTCAAAGATCAGGAGCATTAGGGCAACAAACAGAGTGATGTATGGCCAGTAGGGAGTTCTGGTCACGATACTGATGATCACCACAAGGAAGAGTGAAAGGTAGACGATTCGCTTGACCTTTCCTTTGGGATCCCATTGCTCCTTGCTGTCATGGACCAGAGAGGAACGTTCCTTGATATCCTTACGATGGATAAAAAGGATGAAACCGCTGATCAGGATCATACTGAGGATCCAGATGGGGAGCATCATTAACAGAAAATCGCCGGTGGCGATGCCGCTGTTTGCAAAGAGGAAAAGGTTCTGAGGGCTGCCAAATGGTGTCAGCAGAGAACCACGGACTGCAGCAATGTTCTCCATGGCGAGAAGAGGAAGGATAAATACCTCTCTCTGGCGCATCCTTAACAGAAGGATCGTTAACGGTACAAAGATGATCAGAGATACATCGTTCGTAACAAACATGGAAGAGAAAAAGACACCAAAGACAAGGAAAAAGCTCAGGCCAACCATGGAAGGGATCTTTCCTGTCAGTTTGATGATGGGGAGGAAAAGGTTCTCGTGTTTGAAACCATCCAGAACAGAGAGTAGCATAAACAACGTTGCCAGAGTTTTCCAATCGATGGCTGATAAAAGTTCCTTAGAGGGCGGAGTAATGAAAAGAGAGATGATAGCTGCCAGTAACGATACGACCAGCATCGCTTCTTTCTTGACAAAGGCGATGATCTTATCCATGGAAGGTGTTCCTTTCGAAACAATATATATGTCGTTTATTTGTTTTTTTATAAGATTTTTGATTATAAACATAGGTGTCCCGACCTGTCAAGAAATTACACTTTTTTAATAAACATCTTTTGATATGTCCCAAAATGTGATATATTTAGATGAATATTATTCTGAAGGAGGATGCTTGGATGAGTGACAAAAAGAAGCCCGTTGTTAAAGATCATTATCGCAGACATCGGATCCTCTTTGAACTGATCCGCCCTGTGGGATATCTGCTGGCTAAGTGGAAACTGGGATATACCTATGATAAGCTTCCTAAAATGCAGGAGCCATATATCCTCTTATCCAATCATGTATCTAACTGGGATCCGATCCTTGTAGGTTTAAGCACCCGCTCGCAGGTCTATTTTGTAGCCAGTGAGCATATATCAAGATGGAAAGTCTTTCCCCTTTTGAAGTTTATCTTCGATCCGATCATCCGTTATAAGGGAACGGTCGGGGTACAGACAGTCAAGGAGATCCTTAAGAAAGTCAAGGAAAAAAAGAGTGTTGCCTTCTTCCCCGAAGGTGTACGTACCTTTGATGGTGTAACGATGCCCATCGTTGCTTCTACGGCCAAAGTGGTAAAGAGAAGTGGTCTGGCACTGGTTACCTATAAGCTCCATGGCGGATATTTTGCCAGTCCCAACTGGGTTGAAAAGGGCCTGAGAAAAGGCTATTTCCACGGAACGCCTGTCAAGGTCTATTCATCGGAAGAGATCAAACAGATGTCTACCGATGAGATCGCTCAGATCATCAACGAAGATCTGTACGAAGATGCCTATGCTTTTCAGAAAGAGCATTCCTATGTATATAAAGGAGAGCGTCTGGCGGAGCATATGGAGAATATCCTCTTTACCTGTCCGAAGTGTCATAAGATCCATACGATGCGTTCTGAAAACGATCGTTTCTATTGCAAGGACTGCGGATATGAGACCAGATACGATGTTTATGGTATGCTGACATCTTCCTGTGACATCCCTGACAAAGAACGTTTCACTACAGTCCGTGACTGGGCCAAGTGGCAAAGAGAGCAGGTTAAGGCAAAGATCGAGGAGAATGAAGAGATCAAGGCTACCGGTAATCTGATCGCTATCGAAAATGGCGGCGAGAAGCTCCTTGAACAGGGTGACATCCGGTTTGTAGATGGAAAGCTCTGTATCGGTTCTCATGTATTCGAGGCAAAAGCGATCCCTGAGATCGAGATCCATGGACAGCATGAGCTAGTCTTTGGATGTGAGGGTGTCTATTATGAACTGCATGTAGATCCTCCCTATGCAGCCAATACCTTTTTATGGTTTATCGATTCGTTTAATCAACGAACTGACCAGAAATGATGATCTGTTCTTCTCTGGAATAAATCATCATCTCTGGAATCGTTATTAATAAAAGTTCTACGTTGAAAGGAATTCATTATGGATTACTCAGCAGCAAATGCGGCTTTGTGGGAGCCTGTGATTCAATTCGGTGTCATTGCGGCACTGATCCTTGTGGCGAACCTGCTTCGCCGTAAGATCCCCTTTATCAGAAGATCTTTGATGCCTACAGCCGTTCTGGCAGGATTTATCATGTTGATCCTGAGAACGACCGGTGTTCTGAAGATGAATACACTGATCTTGGAGAGCCTTACTTATCATGCGATCTGTATCGGTTTCATTGCCCTGACTCTTCGTATTCCTGAAAAGAGTGCAGCCAGTGGCGGACTGATCGGTTCCAAGAGTGGAGCATTGATCGTCAGTACCTACCTGGTTCAGGCTACCATCGGTCTGGTCATCTCTTTGCTGCTTGCCTATACCATTATGCCCGATTTCTTCAAGGCCAGTGGTATCCTGCTTCCCATGGGATTCGGTCAGGGACCCGGACAGGCAAACAATGTCGGTACTACCTACGAAGCTCTAGGACTTGTAGGCGGCAGAAGCTTTGGACTTTCCATTGCGGCAGCCGGATATCTGTGTGCATGCGTTGTTGGTGTCGTCTTCCTGAACATCTATGATAAGAAGGGCCTTGTCAAGCGCTATGATGTCAAAGAAGAACTGGCTGGTTCTGTTACGATTGATACTTTCCAGAACACGAATGAGATCCCGATCTCTGAATCCATCGACCGTCTGAGTATCCAGGTTGCTTTTATTGCTGTAGTCTATCTGGTTACCTATCTGGCAACCTGGGGACTGACCGAGCTTCTGGCTTTGATCTCTCCCGGTCTTGCTGCTACTGTCAGCACCTTGCTCTGGGGCTTTAACTTCATCATCGGTTCTCTGGTCGCTATGATCGTTCGTTCCATTCTGACCAAGTCCAAGAAACTGAAGTGGATGACCCGTCAGTATCAGAATAATTACCTTCTGAGCCGCATTTCCGGTCTGGCATTTGATTTTATGATCGTTGCCGGTGTTGCAAGTATCGATATCAGTGATCTGAGTGCTAACTGGCTGCCTTTCGTACTGATGGTTGTCCTTGGCGGAATCGGTACCTTCATCTATCTGAAGTATATGTGCAAAAAGATCTATCCTGACTATCCTTATGAGGGATTCTTCTCCATGTACGGTATGCTGACCGGTACCATCAGCTCCGGTGTACTTTTACTCCGCGAGATCGACCCCGAATTGAAGACTCCTGCAGCCAATAATCTGGTTACCGGAAGCTCCTTCGGTATTGCTTTCGGTGCTCCCGTTCTTCTGCTTGTTTCCTTAGCAGCTAAGGGAGATGTGATGGTTTTCGTCACACTGGGTATTATCTTCGTTTACTTCGCGCTGCTGATCGCATACATTGCATTGGTAGGTAAGAAGAAAAAGAAGTAATCGATCTGTCATTTATTAGTGAGAAAATTTATATAAGAAAAGTGGAGGAAACACCATGATCAAGTGTCCTAATTGCGGGAAAGAACTTCCCGATGGTGCAAGATTCTGTGACGAGTGCGGTAGCATCATCAATATGCCCGCTCAGCAGAGTGCACCCCAGGCAATCCCTCAGCCTGCTCCTCAGGCAGCACCTCAGGTAGAGATTCCTCAGGAATCGGCTCCGCAGGCAGCACCTGAAATGCCTCAGGCACCCTACATTCCCTATAACGGTATGCAGCCCCAGCCTGCATCGCAGGCTGCTCCTCAATCCACACCTTTCTGCCAGAACTGTGGTGCACCTTCTACGGGTACTCCTTTCTGTCAGAACTGTGGTGCTCCTATGATGCCTGCCAATAATGGTGCTAAAGGCGGTAAAAAGAAGACTGCTAAGAAAGTTAAAGCCGCTTCCGGTAAGAAGGGCGGTAAGAAAGGTCTGATCATCGGACTGATCGCTGCTGTTTTGGTTATCGCTATTGCTATTGTTGCGGTCCTTCTTTTTGGTAAGAAGGGCGGCAAGAAGAACGGAGATCTGCCTTCTTCTGTTTTCTATATCATGGACAGTGAGATCTACTATACGGACTTCGGAAAAGATGGTGGTTATCAGATCACGGATCGCCTGATCGCAAACAGTGATTTTCTTGATAAAGATGACCTGTATGATGCTCGTACGGAGCTGGGAAATTATTGCCAGCTTACTCCTAACGGAAAGATGTTTATCTATGGAGATCGTATCGATACCTCCGATGATGGATTTTCCATCTATATCCGTAAGGTAGGTAAGAAGGATTCCGGTGCTGTTAAGATGGACTCCAATGTCCGTGATTTCTACATCAGCAGCAACAGCAATCTGGTAACCTATGAGAAGTATAATGCCGGTTCTGTTTCCATCTATCAGTACGATATCAAGAAGGGTGAGAAGACTAAGCTGGCTTCTGATGTTGACGAGTGGATCGTCAGCGATGATGGAAAGACCATTATCTTCAGCAATTATGAGGGCGCGCTGTACGCACTTCATGTAGGCGGTGAGAAGGAAAAACTTGACAGTGATGTATATAACTTCGGTTATTTCACTGATGATCTGAAAACTGTCTGGTATCTGAAGGACAGTTCTCTGTATACTCGTGAGCTGGGTAAGGATAAGCAGAAGATCGATAGCGATGTTGCTTATGTTACCTGTGTTCAGGAAGACGGTTCTTTCTACTATGTAAAGAAAGTAGAAGAAGAGTATTCTGTTACTCAGGTTACTCTGGATGATATGGCTTCTCAGGATACTAACATGGCAGAGCCTGTAGCTCCTGACTATCCTTCCAGCAGTGATTATACTTCCGATGATGCTTATCAGAAGGCTGTTGAGGCTTACAACGAAGCATATGAAGCATATTATGAGAAACTGATCCTGTATTGGAACAAGGGATCTCGTGAAGCTATGAGAGAAAATCCCTCTCAGGAAATCATTACTTTTAGCTCCAATACCCTGTTCTATTACAATGGTTCTGAGAAGACCAAGGTCATGGATAATATGGGAAGTTTAATGGATTACTGCCTTGATGCTTCTTATATCGTTGTATCTGCTTATCCCTCTGTTCAGGATGCAGCTGCAACATACTCTCAGCTCAGTGACTTCAGTGCTTCTACTGTTCAGTGGGCTGTCCAGGACAACCAGTATGAGCAGAAAACTCTCTACTATGTTAACGGAGCTGATGCTCAGAAACTGGCGATAGAAGATGTCCGCACTGTTGTTCTTAGTGAAGATGGTAAGAACATGTACTACATCTCTGAGGTCAACGATGAAACCTATGCCGGTACCCTTGCTAAATTGAAGTATGGTGAGACCTCCGGAACGACTGTCGACGAAGATGTATATTGCTATTCCATTCGTGCACTGGATGGCAGCATTTACTACTTCAAGGATGTCAACCGCGAGAAGTATACCGGTGACATGTACTGCGACGGTAAGGATGTTGACTTTGATGTCTATGTATACGGTCTGAACTATGTTTCCGATATCGATACCATGTTCTATTATGCAGATTACAGTTCCAACCGCGGTGAAGGAACTCTGAAGATGCTGAAGAACGGAAAGATCACCGTTGTATCTGAGGATGTTGTTCAGTACATTCCTATGGCTGACGGAAGCGTTGTCTATCTGTATGATTACAGTTTCAATTCTTATACCGGTGAAGCTTATATGTTTAAGAACGGAAAGAAGACCAAGCTGGCAGACGATGTTATCTGTCTGCTGCAGTGATCATAGATCCTGTGATCAAATACAATGAACAGGAAAGTCTCGGCGGATGCCGGGACTTTTCCTTTGACCTTAGGGAAAGGAGAGGAGACTATGGAGATTACACCGATCGCCAGGATCCACAATTGTTATACGGGTAAATTTGGTATCCCCAGGCAGAGTGGACTGGCTGATGCTGTGGTATCAGAGATCGTCTTCGAAAAAGACTTTCAGTCAGAAGAAGCCTTTCGAGAGATCGAAGGCTTTTCCCATCTGTGGCTTCTGTGGATCTTCTCTGAAAATGTGGAAAGAGGATGGTCTTTAACGGTGAGACCCCCAAAACTGGGAGGCAACAAACGTATCGGTGTGTTTGCTACCAGATCTCCTTTTCGTCCCAATCCCATCGGTCTTTCCTGTGTTCGTTTGCAGGAGGTTCTTCATACGGAAGACAGAGGAACGGTTTTAAGGGTGTCAGGAGCCGATCTGATGGACGGAACTCCTATTGTTGACATCAAACCCTATATCCCATATACAGATGCCCATACAGAGGCATTGAGCGGGTTTGTGCCTGTGCCGGAAGATATCCGTTTACAGGTAGAAACAGACTGTCCTTTTCCTGAAGATATGATGGAGGAGAGTCGGAAGAATCTGATGATGATCCTCTCAGAGGACCCGAGACCTGCTTATCAGAAGGATGAGGAGAGAGTGTATGGAATGAACTTTGAAAAGTGGAATGTTCGTTTCAAAGTAATCCAGGATACAGTACATATCATAGAGATCGAGGTTATGGCGTCAATCACCCACCACTTAAGAAGTGGGGGCTTGGAACCAAGTCCTGGTTGACTAGCCTGAGTCTTAACTGACTACGTTAGATCTGTCACGACACCCGTGGGCGTACAGCCTAACCTGCGGCTCTGTCATCTGTGGTTAAACAGTCCTGATGGGTAGGGACAGTGCTGCAGATACTACAAGCACATCTAACATTGGCGAAGGCTGCATCACGGTGTACGACCCGGCTTACAGCATTTGTCGTACAAATCTTTTGGAAGG
>JAZUIK010000154.1:0-6147 GCA_045642205.1 Bianqueaceae bacterium | reverse complement strand
ATAACATCCTCAAAGCCCATACCGATGGCCAGATGGCAGACAGCATTTTCATCGAAGAGGGTGTTGTAGAAGAGAAGACCGGTCTGATTGACAGGAGAGTCAAAGGGAACCAGAGCGACTTCACCAAGATAGGAAGCACCTTCATCCATGTTGACCAACTTGTCCAGCATAGCCTTGTCTTCTTCATTCTCAGCGATAGTCTCGATGACTTTACCATCCTTAAAGACAAAGCCAAAATTCTGGATGACCTTTCCCATGAGAGAAAGGGGAAGAGAAGCCATGACCTTTCCGTTCGCAGTATATTTGTCGGGAGAAGTAAAGCACTCTTCCGTGGGCATGTTGGGCTGGAAGGGAACGCCCTCGTAGGTCGTCTCTACACCGGCACAGAACTTGGCTTCAGGGAACAGGCTGACAGAGAAGTCGGTTCCGGCATTGTTCTTATAGGTCAATGTCTGGATATCCAGATTGTTCAGGATATCACACTTGGAAGCAAGGTTGGCAGAATGCTGTTTCCAGTTCGCTACCGGATCACCGTGAAGACGGGCAGTATCCATGATGGCAGCCCAGAGCTTTTCAATGGCAGCCTTCTTAGTGTCGTTGGGGAACAGTTTCTTTGCCCAGGCAGCGGAAGGAAGAGCGACGATAGTCCACTGATAATGACCTTCCATAGGCTTTCTGTATTTCCAGATCAGAGGAGAAACATGTTTGCGGACTTCCATCTGCTTATTCTGATCCAGAGATTTTAAGACATCGGGATCTTTGGAATCGATGTAGATCATGGCAGGCAGATTCTTAGCCTTATACTTCCACTGTTCCTTTTTCCAGGTGGGGAATTCCTTCAGATCCTTGGTGGAAGCATATTTGTAATCCAGGATGGTCAGATCATCATCGCTCCAGTCCACGGTGACCTTGGAGGCACCGGCCTTGTAGCATTCTTCGACGACCATGTGAGCAAACTCGGATTCAGTAACAGAAGCAGTGATGATGGCCTGCTGTCCCTTCTGGACATTGGCACCGACACGCGCGATCAAACGTGCATACTTTTGGAGATCAGAGCGTTTCATTGGGGTGGTTCCTTTCTTGGGTAGAATTTGTAAGTAATTAGTATTAGGGATATTGCTTTATAGCCGGAGTTATCGATAGAGGTCAAGCAACGCGGAAAGGGAAGAGGTATCAAATACGACCTTGGATACAGATCCGTCCATGGGGGTGAAACGGAAGGAGGGGAATTCATTCTCTTCCGTAGGTTCGATATAGACCTGAAGGTATCCGTTATCCAGTTTGTAGCGATATCCGTTTTGGACCGCAGTGATGGAATCCATGTCGGCGGGCATGATATCAACAAGCGACGGGTCGATACGACCTTGATCGTTCAGATCGTAGGTGATGGTTCCAAAGGGAGTCAGATCCATCTGATCGGCATCGGTTCCCTCGCCCCAGTCATTGTAATAGGAAGAGGTTACGGAACCGTAGAAAACACCATCATGAACTTTACCCGTAGCGTCTTCCGATAATAACCACATGGTAGGACTGCCCACATAGTGGCGGTAATGGGCTTCTTCGGAGGAAAGTGTTTCATCGAAGAAACCATCTAATACGATGATCTCACCGCCTCCTGCAAAGAGGAATACGCCGTTTCCGGGAGCATCACTAAAGTGATCAGCTACCATCATACGAAGGGATAGAGGAGTTTCCTCGGATTGAAGGGGATCAAAGGAATCGGAAACCTGGAGTATCAGGCGGATATTCTCCGGATCATAGTCAGAAGAATCTGCCGGATAGACTGAAGTCTCTGTCAGAACAAAGGTGTCGATATCCGGATGATCCTCGACGAGCTGTGAAAGCGCTGCAGGAGGATCAAAGGTGTAGTTATAGAACGTGAGATAATTGGTGGAAAGAAGATCTTCCCGCAGAGTGCTCAAGGTGTCCGTAGCAAAGGAAAGATCGATCGCTTCGACCTCGATGATGGATGATTCTTCTATTTCTACAGAGGATTCTTCTATAACAGAATCTTCCGGCAGTGAATCATCAGGGATATCCGATACGATGATCGATGATTCATCGGGAGACTCTATCAGGAAGGAGGATTCCGTACCGGAAGAAACAGGAGCTGCAGGATTCAGGAAGGAAATAGCACCACCTACTGTCAAGCCTGCGGCACAGAGCATAGCCAGTATTTTCTGCATGCGCCGCATGGTGGAAGGACGTTTAGCAGATTCTTCTTTGCTGGTGTCCGCAATAAACTCATGAGGTACAGGAATTGGTTCTTTGGTGACGGGGAACTCCTCCGCCAGCGGCGGAAATTCACTGACAGCGGTATATTCACCCGTTGTTTGTTCCGTTGTTTTCAATGGTATGTCCTCGAAAGTTGGAATACTGGATTATTTCTGATGTACATCCACCTGGGGGAAGGGAACTTCCACGCCAAGCTTCTTAAAGCCGATGAAGAGATCGTGATTCAGGATACGTGCGGCAGAGAAGATATTTTTATCGTCGACTTCCACAACGAACTTCAGATTGACAGAGGACTCAGCCAGTTCATCCACGCCAAGATAGATGGGAGCAGCCAGCATGGTATCCTGATGCTTTTCATAGATGGAGGTCATTAATGCAGGAATCTTTTCTTCCAGTGCCTCCAGGTCAGTCTCGTAGGGAATGCCGATAACACTGACAGCCTTGGAAGAATGATCGGAACGATTCAGGATGTTGGTCATGGCAGAATTGTTGACGATCTTAACGTTGCCGCCGGCATCCTCCAGACAGGTGGTTCGGATACCGATCGAAGTGACTTTTCCACGGAATCCGCCGACCTCGATATAATCACCTACGTTGTACTGGTTTTCGAAGATCATGAAGATACCGGTAACAGCGTCAGCGATCAGACTTTCTGCACCAAAACCAATGATCAGAGCCAGGATTCCAACACCGGCCAGGATAGCAGCAGGATCAATGTTGATAAACTTGAGTGCACAGGCAGCAAAAGCAAAGATACCGATATAGTTCACCAGACTCTTCAAGACTGTCAGCAAAGTGCGGGCACGATGCTGCTTGGGACTGATGGAGTTCAGGATCAAAACGACCAGATCCTTTAGTGCAAGGATGATCAGGTAGGAGGCAAAATAGGTTACGATCTTAAGCCAGGGTAATTCGGGGTCAGAGGCTTTTTCGATCAAAAAGGTAATCAGGGCGATCAAAACAGCAATGCCGAGATCTATCGTCAAAGACTGAAAAAGTTTTTTCACATTGCTTTTCATAACAAAACTCCTTTGTCGGAATATGATAGTAACAATTATAGCCGCTATCCCACTCTCTGAAAAGGTTATTTTCAAGAGGAGATAACGGCTATAGTTGTTATGATATGTATGTTGGATAATATGATCGAATAGAAGATCAGAGTTCCTTTACCCGAAGAGCACGGATCGCATTCAGGACAGCAATGACCATGACACCGACATCGGCAAAGATGGCAAGCCACATGTTGGCGATACCGACTGCACCCAGCAGCAGGCAGAGCAATTTGATACCGATGGCAAAGTAGATGTTCTCGTACACGATCGTCAGGCACTTTCTGGAAATGCGGATCGCTTTGGCAAGCTTTAAGGGATCGTCATCCATCAGGACGATATCGGCTGCTTCAATAGCAGCATCGGATCCCAGACCGCCCATGGCAATACCAAGGTCTGCGCGGGAAAGGACCGGAGCATCATTAATGCCATCTCCGACAAAGGCAAGGCGCTCCGTGTCGGTTTTCTGTGTCAGAAGCTCTTCGACTTTGCTGACCTTATCGGCCGGCAGCAATTCAGAGCAGATTTCATCAACCCCAAGATCATTGCCAACAGATTCAGCAATGATCTTTCCGTCACCGGTCAGCATGACTGTCTTTCGAACACCGGACTTCTTCAAGGAAGCAATGGCTTCCTTGGCTGTCGGTTTAACCACATCAGCGATGGTGATGTGACCCTCATATTTTCCGTCGATGGCGATATGAACGATGGTACCTACTTCATGACAAGGGATTGCTTCCACGCCTTCTCTGGTCATCAGCTTTCCGTTACCAATAGCAACTCTGTGTTCATCGACAGTGGCAAGGATACCATGTCCACTGATCTCTTCGACTTGTTGGATGCGATGAAGATCCAGAGGGGCACCTTCGCTGACCTTTTCATAAGCCTTCTGGAGAGACTTGCTGATGGGATGAGAGGAGTGGGCCTCCGCAAGAGCAGCATATTCTAACAGCTCTTTTTCATCCAGATTAGTGTGATGGACGCCAACAACCTCGAAGACACCTTTCGTCAGGGTACCGGTCTTATCAAAGGCAACGATCTTTGTCTTGGCCAGAGCTTCGAGATAGACACTTCCTTTGATCAAGATACCCTCACGGCTGGCACCGCCGATACCACCGAAAAAGCTCAGGGGGATCGAAACGACCAGAGCGCAGGGACAACTGATGACCAGGAAAGTCAGAGCACGCATGACCCAGTCTCCCCAGGCGGGGGTGTTGCCAAGGAGCAGACGGATTACAGGGGGAAGGATAGCAAGTGCAATAGCGGAATAGACAACAGCCGGAGTATAGACACGAGCGAACTTGGTTATGAACTGTTCACTCTTGGATTTCTTCATTCCGGAGGACTCTACCAGATCCAGGATCTTGGAGGCGGTGGATTCACCGAACTCTTTGGTGGTCCGGATGGTCAGAAGGCCGTTTTCATTGATGCAGCCGCTGATGACTTCACTGCCTGCTTCCACTTTTCTGGGAACACTCTCACCGGTCAGAGCAGAGGTATTCAGGAAGGAGGATCCTTCCACAACAATACCATCGATAGGAACCTTTTCTCCAGCCTGGACAACGATCAGAGACCCGATAGCGACTTCGTCAGGATCGACCTGCTCCAGAGACCCATCTTCCTGAGGCACATTGGCGTAGTCGGGACGGATATCCATCAGGTCGGAAATGGAACGACGGCTCTTGCCAACGGCGTAACTTTGGAACAGCTCACCGATCTGATAGAACAGCATAACGGCAGCACCTTCCACATAATCACCAAGGATAATGGCACCGATCGTGGCAATGGCCATTAAGAAACACTCATCAAAGGGCTGACGGTTCTTGATACCTTTGAGCGCCTTCAGAAGAATGTCATAACCAATGACAAGATAGGGGATCAAGAAGAGGGCGAAACGGAGCCATCCTCCAAGGACTTCTTCAATAGGAAGGAAAGAAAAGATCGCCAAAAGTACAATGGCGATCAGGATCCTTCGTAACATTTTCTTTTGCTTGCGGTTCATAGACGAACCTCCCGGGTTATTAAGGATTAAAGATAGATCTCGCAGTCGTCTTCGACTTTCTTACAGTTCTTCAGTACTTCTTTCATGACAGCCTTGGGATCAGCGCCCTCTTCGAACTCAACGGCCATCTTCAGGGTCATAAAGTTCACGGTAGCGGTCTTTACACCGGGAGTGCTATTTGCAGCAACTTCCATCTTATTAGCACAGTTAGCACAATCGACTTCGATCTTGTAGGTCTTTTTCATAAGAGGCATCTCCTTTTATAAAAATAGTAACAAAGGTATTCAGGAACAAACATATGAATGGTTGTTCATATGTTTGATTATATCATCAATCCATATAATGTCAACAGGATCTGTAGTTATTTGTGAAAAACTCAATCCAAAAGAACCTCTTTCGAAGCATTGCAATAGGTGCACCGATTCGAAAGAGGTTTTTGGACTGAGATATTTTTTTAATGCGGATGTACATGCCCATCCATTCCATACACCTTCAGCATCTCTTCCGTATAGACACCGGGTGATTCGTAGGTGTTAAGAGTAGGCAGGATCTTCATGCCGGGATTACCATGACTGGAAGCCATGATTACAACCTGGGTAGCGCCCTTGCCGGCAAAGGGCTGGATCAGCTGCATGGATTTGGGAGTCAGATGGACCCGTTCCATTTCAGAGAAGATCTCCGCTAATCTCTCGGGGCGATGGACCATGTACAGATATCCATGGTATTTCAGTGCGTAAGCCGCAGCTTCACAGACATCCCTTAAGGTACAGGCGACTTCGTGACGAGCGATCCGAACGGAGTCGCTTTCGTTTTGGATAGTCTGACCGACCATGTAGGGGGGATTCACGGTGACTCTGTCGA
>JAZUIK010000153.1:0-4291 GCA_045642205.1 Bianqueaceae bacterium | reverse complement strand
TGTCTCATGTTCTGAAGAAGGCATAAGAAATCCAATTTGTAAAATGTATTCGAAAAAAGAGCGGTTTCGCTCTTTTTTCTTTGCGGATTTGTGGGAGATGGAAGGATGAAGAATGATATATAATGAGTGCATACGGATCGTTCTATCAACATCCGAAAACTATCTACTATTCGTGTAAGACCAAATAATATGAAAAAGACCGAAATCTCTAAGACTGCCCTGTTTGAAGAAACACCGATCATGCGGGCAGTGGGAATCCTGTGTGTTCCTACGATCATCAGCTCTCTGGTGATGATGTTATATTCTCTGGTGGACACCTATTTTGTCGGCATGCTGGGAGACCCTGTGCAGGCATCCGCTGTTTCTCTGGCCGGGCCGGTTATTTTGGCGTTTAATGCTGTCAATAACCTCTTTGGTGTGGGAACTTCCAGTATGATGAGCCGCTCTCTGGGACTGAAGGACTATGAAACCGTAAAACGTAGTTCTGCCTTTGGCTTTTACGGAGCCCTGCTTTCCAGCATCCTTTTCAGTCTGTTGTGTATCTCTCTAAGAACTCCCTTACTGAATCTTCTGGGAGCGGATGGAACAACCTGGGATGCTACAGCAGAATATCTTTTCTGGACAGCCTCTCTGGGTGCGTCACCTGCTATTTTGAACGTTGTTCTTTCATATATGGTCCGTTCAGAGGGATCCACCCTTCATGCCAGTATCGGAACTATGAGCGGCTGTATCCTGAATATGGTGCTGGATCCCATCTTTATTCTACCCTGGGGACTGAATATGGGGGCAGCCGGTGCGGGCTGTGCTACCTTTATTTCCAACGTAGTCGCCTGTCTGTATTTCTTTGTGTTCCTGTTTGTTAAAAGGGGAAAGACCTTTGTCAGTATCCATCCCAAAGATTTCAAACCTTCAAAACGGATTGCCAAAGAGATCTGCGGCGTTGGCATTCCTGCCAGCATACAGAATCTGCTCAATGTTACCGGTATGACGACCCTGAATAATTTTGCCGCCGGTTTTGGCGCAGATGCCGTAGCGGCCATCGGTATTTCCCATAAGATCAGTATGGTTCCGTGGTATATCGTTATGGGTGTGTCCAATGGGATCATGCCCTTGATCAGCTATAATTACGCCAGCCGCAATGTGAAGCGTATGAAAGAAGGCATCAAGGTGACAGCTGTGATCGAACTGGGAACGATCACCTTCCTGTCTGTGATCATGTGTATCTTCTCTGCCCCCATTGTCCGAATGTTTATGGATAGCGATGGGGTTGTAGCGATCGGAAAGATCATTTTGATCGGTATGGCGGCAGCCATTCCTTTCCTGGTCGTTGATTTCTTAGGTGTTGGTATCTTTAATGCCTGTGGTATGGGAAGTAAGGCGTTGATCTTCGCTATTCTGCGAAAGATCGTACTGCAGATCCCTCTGTTATACCTGTTGAATTATCTGTTCCCCTTATATGGACTGGGCTTCGCAGAACTGGGAGCAGAGATAGTGCTGGCTATTGTTGCATCCATCATGGTCTTTAAGCTGCTGAAAAATCTGGAGATGGAACAAAAGCAAATAACCAATGAACAATGAGGATGCAGCCAGAAATAGGACTTAGCCTCCCTTTGTAAAGTAAAAATAAAACCCTCTGAAAATGTCTTTCAAAACAATCCACAGACCGAAAGTTACAAATCAGCGAAAAGCTGCTTTCGGTCGAGGACGTTGAGAAAGACATTTCAGAGGGTCATTTATTTTTGGCTTGCTAATCAGTCCATATATCCCTGAGCGCAAAGCAGCTCGGCCAGCTCTACAGCACCGCCGGCAGCACCACGCAGGGTGTTGTGAGAAAGGCTGACAAACTTCAGGTCATACTGAGAGTCGCTTCTCAGACGACCTACGGAAACAGCCATACCGCCTTCCAGGTTACGATCCAGCTTTGCCTGGGGACGATCGTTCTCTTCAAAGTAATGGATAAAGGTCTTGGGAGCAGAAGGAAGGTTCAATTTCTGAGCTTCAGAGGTGTACTCAGCCCAGATCTTCTTGATCTCTTCCAGATCAGGTTTCTTTGCGAAACGTGCAAAGACAGCAGCGGTATGTCCATCGCTGACAGGAACGCGGAGGCACTGGGTAGTGATAGCGACGGTGGTATCATCTACGATCTCATCGCCTTCTACATGACCCCAAACCTTCAGGGGCTCCTTCTCGGATTTCTCTTCCTCACCACCGATGTAGGGGATCAGGTTGTCTACCATTTCGGGCCAGCGATCGAAGGTCTTTCCGGCACCGGAGATTGCCTGATAGGTGCAGGCCAGAACATGGGTCAGGCCGAAAGCATCCTTCAGGGGGCTCAGTGCGGGAACATAGCTCTGGATAGAGCAGTTGGACTTAACAGCGATAAATCCGCGCTTGGTACCAAGACGCTTTCTCTGAGCGGGAATAATGGAAGTGTGAGCAGCATTGATCTCCGGGATGACCATGGGGACATCCTTGGTGCCTCTGTGAGCGGAGTTGTTGGAAACAACCGGGATCTCAGCCTTGGCATACTTTTCTTCCAGCTCGCGGATCGCCTGCTTGTCCATGTTGACAGCACAGAAAACGAAATCGACTTTATCTTTCATGGCATCGACATCCGCAGCATCCTGGACCATCAGGTCTGCCATGTTTTCGGGAAGAGGAGTCTTCATAACCCAACGTCCGTCAACAGCCTCACGATAGGTCTTTCCGGCACTGCTGCTGCTTGCTGCAAGAGCGGTAACGGTGAACCAGGGGTGGTTCTCAAGAAGGGTGGCGAATCTCTGGCCAACCATGCCGGTTGCGCCGATAATGCCTACACGGTAATTTTTCATTGCGATATTTTCCTTTCTTTTAGAAAAAATAACAGGCAAAAAGGACGCTTACTGAGCGAAAAGCCTGCTTTGAGAATCCGATATTCTTTTATGCTTTAACAAGATGAATTTTATCGGATTGCGACCCATTATAGCATCCGTGGGGGTGGGGGTCAATGAAAAATAGACCTATTAAATAGCAGTTTTTTGCTGAAAAATAACAGATCTATCAATAGAAAAGAAAAAGAAGGCATATACACTGAAAGGAACTTCATTTTCTGTTTTCCTGCTGATATAATTTTTGTAATCCTAACGTTATACAGGAGTTTTGCATGAGCGAAGTGAAAAAGCAAAAACCGATCTACGAGCAGAAATGTCCACATTGCGGTGGTTCACTGGTCTTTGTACCGGGTACAAACCAGACACAGTGTGAATACTGTGGATCGATCATCCGGATAGAGGAAGTGACACCTCCCGAAATTCGCGTCAGAAGAGAAGACAGAGACAGGGTCCTGGAGACCATGCCTCCGCTTCCTATCTACAATTGTCTTTCCTGCGGGGCCGAGGTGATCGCAGCCCCTCAAAGTGGTGCTCTGACCTGTCCTTTCTGCCAGAATTATATTGTCCTGACGGAGCAGTTTTCCGGAACCATCAAGCCGGATGGGATCATTCCTTTTGCCATTACACCGGACAATCTTCCGACAGCGGTGCGAAAATACTATAAGAATAATCGATTCCTGGCAAAGGATATGTTCACCAGAACCAGTATCGGACCGATCACAGGAATGTATGTACCCTTCTGGGTCTTTGACTGTGATGTACAGGGGAATGCCGATTTCACCGGAGTCAGACGCGGTGCCACCAGACGTTCCGGGGACTACCTGATCACAAAGATCCATCATTACAAAATGAGCCGTGGAGTTCGGATGTCCTTCAAGAACCTGGCGGTAGATGCTAGTTCAAAGATGAACAACGCCCTGATGGATTCCGTACAGCCCTATAACTTTGATAAGATCCGGTCCTTTGATGTGGGTTATCTGGCGGGATATGTTGCCGATCGTTTTGATGAAACGTCGGAAGAAACGAGACGAAGGAGTGACAGTCGAGTGATCCGAACGGCAGTCAAAGTTACATCCGAAAAGGCTTTGAAGAGTTTCTCCAGCATCTCACATAAGGGAAATTCTCTGGAGGCAGTGATCTCCGGCAGCCGGTATTATCTACTGCCGGTCTATGTCTTTGATGTGGAGTACGAAGGAAAGAACTATCACTTCGCGGTCAACGGCCAGAGCGGTAAGGTCGTTGGTAAGCTTCCTAACACCAAAAAGGGAGAAGATCGTTTTTACTGGAAGAACTTTGGACTTGGGTTTGGCATTGCCGCAGCCATCATTACCCTGCTTTTGACGATTCTGTAAGGGAGGAAAGCGATATGAGAAAATATGGCAGATCTTCCTTTATGACAGCGCTGGCCCTGGGGCTTATCT
>JAZUIK010000152.1:0-5394 GCA_045642205.1 Bianqueaceae bacterium | reverse complement strand
CTTCAGGATACGGATCAGACGATCAGCTCCGTTAACATACAGGCCGTGGTTCTCCAGAGTGGTGCTCATGCCCATGGTTGCAGCATGATCAGCGATCTTCTGAGTTGCCTCTACCAGGTAGGGGAAGTCCTTCTCGAAGTTTTCGGGAGTATTAACGCCGCCGGGACGCTGCCCGGAACAGGTATCGCAGCGGAAGGTCTTGATGCCCATCTCGTTAGCTACGCTCATAACGTTGCAGACACGTGCAAGCTCAGCGTTGAACAGCTCTGCTCTCTTCTCCTCGGGAAGGTCATTGCCCTCTTCGTCGGTGAAGATGAAACGAGCGTTCAGAGAGAATGCGGAAAGGAACAGACCGATCTTTTCTGCATGCTCGCGAACCTGAGTAGCAAACTCAATATTGGGGGTATTGTCATCGTTCAGGATGGGAAGGCCGAAGGGTACAACTTCCATATGGGTGCAGCCCTGCTCCTTAGCGTAATCCATGATGTCAAAAATGGTCATTTCTTTGGTGTACAGCTTTCTGCTGAGGCAGTAGCTGCTGATACCGAGATCCATTGCCATTGGTGTAGTCTCCTTATTGTTGTTGTAGGACAAAGTCCTCTTTTTAAAGTTATTTTAATTTCCTACAGGCATTTTCGTCCATGGACTATTATGCATAATACATGTATTATTCCAAACTGCACGATTTCATAAGGTCCAAAGACAAAAACAGTGCTGTGAAAACGCCTCTTTGAACGCTCTCACAGCACTTTGATCTCACTTATATCTTACTTTTCTCTCTGCAGTCTGAAAGCAACCGATCGCTTCAGATATTCCAAATATTCTCCATCCTGGCACATGGCCTTTCCGGGAGTATCGGAGAGTTTAGCAACAGGACGTCCGTTGACATACTGCAGCTTGATGACGATATTCAAAGGTTCCACACCGGTATCATTGGTACAGAAGGTTCCGATACCAAAGGATACCTTGGTGCGATCCTTGAAGGTATCATACAGTTTCTGGGCACGATCGAAATCCAGACTGTCACTGAACAGAAGGGACTTCGTTCTGGCATCCACACCATAGCTCTCATAGTGGGCGATGATCTTCTCTCCCCACTCGATGGGATCTCCGCTGTCATGGCGCACACCGGTATAGTTGTTGACCATGGAACGATTGAAATCCAGAAGGAACAGATCCGTGGTAATGGTATCCGTCAGGGCTGTACCGTTATCACCCTTGTACTCATCATACCAGTCAGCCATGGCATAGTGATTGGTGTAAGCCAAAGGAATGGAATCGATACCCTGATACATCTGGACAAACTCATGGGCATAGGTTCCGATGGGGATCAGATGATGTTTCATGGCCAGATATACGTTAGAGGTACCGACACAGTTCTTTGTTTCTGTGGCCAGTCGTCTGACGACCACATCCTGCCACTCTCTGGAAAGACGACGGCGGCATCCAAACTCCGCAAAACGGAAAGTATACTTACCGCTGTTGAAGTCGGCGATCTTCTGATCCAGACGCTGCTTTGCCTGCTCCCTGAGGGTTTCATAGTCATAGTTCATGCGGAAATACACTTCATTGATGATCTCCAGAAGGTAGATCTCAAACTGCATGGCAGAGAACAAAGGTCCATGGACCTCTACACTCAGCACACCTTCCGGACTCAGGCTGGTGGTCACATATTCACGGATGGGATGCCACAGTCTTAAAAACTCGACATAGTCACTTTTGATAAAACGGATGGAACGAAGATAGTCCAGTTCCGCCTTGGTAAATCTCAGTCCGCACAGATAATCGATCTGCTCATTGATCTCCTGGAGCATGTCCTTGGTGAAGACGACATTTTTATTTCGGCATTTGAATACATAATCACCTGTCAGATCCGTATGCTTGTGGAAGATGACCTGGTCCATGTTGAACTTATACAGGTCCGTATCCAGAAGTGAAACGACAATGGGATCCAGTCTCATGGGTATTACCTCTCTACATTTATAAACTGCTGGTCTCCGTATGATCCATGCTTTTTAGCACGGCGTCTCTTAACTGATCATACAGATCCCAGATCTCTTTCGGTGCATATTCCTGCCAGGCTTCCTTTTCATCATGGATCAGAAACTCTCGCATCATGGAAGCGGATACTTCGATGGTCTTGGGAACGATGAGCTCCGCGATCTGAAGCCCTCTGTCACTGGAAAGCCATTCGACTCTTCGGTTTTCCTTTCCGCTGACCATCAGATCCGGGATCTTTCCAAAAGCCTCGATCGAAGAATCCAGCACATAGTCACCCCAGGTGGAATTGTTTCCCACCCCGATGTCCTTTAAAGGACAGATGACGACTCTGTCTCCCAACACTCTCCTGAGCATCTCTTTTCGAAGCTCATAGGAAAAGGGATTCTTGCTGGTACCTGATTCCTGGGAGGATCCTACAAAGATCCCCACTGTCTCACAGACGCCAAGGGCCTGACTGACCATATCGATATGCCCGTTATGCAGGGTCTGAAATCGTCCCAGCAAAAGGCCCAGTCCATAGGGTCTTCTCTCTTCTGCCATTATCCTACCTCTTAGAATTCCGGCTTAAAGCAGGGCATAAAGGAAAGCTTGAACAGATTGATCTTGTGGAGATGATCGATGCGTGCCTTCTTCGCCTCATCCTCGATCACACCGGTACGGATATACTGATCCAGTTCGGCATAGGTAAATCCAAGATTCTCTTCATCGGTCTTTCCGCAAAGTCCGTCGATGGGTGTCTTATCTACCAGGACAGCCGGCAGCCCGAGTACACGTCCGATGGCCTTGACTTCCTGCACCGTCAGGAAAGAACAGGGGCTGAAATCACCGGCGGCATCACCATAGCGGGTGGAATAACCGACCCAGTCTTCGGAGAGATTACAGGTGTTGGCAACACGTCCGTTGTGGCTCTGTGCAACCGCATAGAGCGTTGCCATACGGATTCTGGGAGGCATGTTGATGGTGGTCTGATTGGACATTTCAAAGGGCATCGCCGCCTTCAGTCCTTCCACTGCGTCCTTTACATTGATGATATAGTGTTTGATATCCAAATGGCTGACTAAGAGCTTCGCCATATCGATATCTGCCTGCTCACCGCAGGGCATCAGGACACCGATGACTCTGTCTTTTCCCAGGGCTTCTACGCAAAGCGCTGCGACTACAGAGCTATCCTTACCGCCGGAGATTCCGACAACGGCATTACAGCCCTTTCCGTTTTCTTCAAAGAAATCACGGATCCACTGGACACATTCGTTTTTTACTTTTGCAGCATCAAACATTGATCTATCCTCCCTTTCAAACAGGTTCTTTTCTTACAGAATATCGATCTGGCAGCAGCGCATGGTTGCGATAGCTGCGTCGTGCGTCTCAGGAGATACACCGGCACAGCACTTAGGATCCACGCAGATGGGCATCTCAGGATAAGTTGCCTTTAAGAGCAGTGCATTGGATACCACACAGATATCGGTACACAGTCCGATGAGCTCGATAGAAAACTCCTCTTCGCCCGCTGCCTCTTTGATCAGACCGGGAAGGTCCACACTGCCGAAGGTGATCTTTTCTACGGAAGTATATTCCTTTCCCTCAAGCGCTGCCTGGATCTGCTGGTCCAGCTTCCAGCCGTCGGTTCCCTTGATGCAATGGGGAACGGGGAGCTTTTTGCCCTCGGCACTCTCCATGTAATTCTCAAAATGTGTATCGTAGGTCACAAAGATCTGACCTTCAAAGTTTTTGATAGTCTCTACAGCAGCGGGAACGATCGCCTGTGCTTCCTTGGTTCCCAGGGCTCCGTCTACGAAGTCCTTCTGCATATCCACAACGATCAGGAACTGTTTCATATGTACCTCTTTTCTTTCGATCGATGGTGATCCAAAAAATGTATATTGCGACTACTTTATTCCCTCAAAGAAAAGAAGTCAAGTGGTGATAGAAAAACATTTTGTAACCTTTTCTGCAAACAAAAAGAGCGCTGCGGTCTAGCGCTGCGCTCTCATCGTATTCAAAACTCTTACATAAGAGATCTGTAAAGTGCTTCGATATCCTCAACAGAAGTCTCTCTGGGGTTACCGGGACGGCAAGCATCTGCATATGCGTCCAGAGACATCTGATGGATGTCCTCTTCCTTAGCAACACCCTTCAGGGAGCATACGATACCAACGTCGTTTGCCAGCTGAGCAACAGCAGCAACGGCAGCAGCACGGTACTCTTCCTGAGTCATCTCGTCTACACCCTTAACGCCCATAGCGCGTGCGATCTCACGATACTTCTCACCGGTAGCGGGAGCATTGTACTCCATGACGCAGGGAAGCAGGGTAGCACATGCCTTACCATGAGGCATATCGTAGTAAGCAGACAGAGTGTGTGCCATGGAGTGGTCAACACCAAGACCTACATTAGAGAAGCCCATACCAGCGATGTACTGGCCAAGTGCCATGCCCTCACGTCCCTCAGGAGTGTTAGCAACAGCGCCACGAAGAGACTTAGCGATGACTTCGATAGCCTTCAGATGGAACATATCGGAAAGTTCCCAAGCACCCAGGGTGATGTAACCTTCGATAGCGTGAGTCAGAGCATCCATACCGGTAGCAGCGGTCAGACCTGCGGGCATGGTAGCCATCATATCAGGATCAACAACAGCAACAACAGGAATGTCATGAACGTCTACACAGACGAACTTACGCTTCTTCTCTACATCGGTGATAACGTAGTTGATGGTAACCTCAGCTGCGGTACCAGCGGTGGTGGGAACAGCAATGATCGGAACGCAGGAGTTCTTGGTGGGAGCAACACCTTCCAGAGAACGAACATCTTCGAACTCGGGGTTGGTGATGATGATACCGATAGCCTTGGAGGTATCCATGGAGGAACCGCCGCCGATAGCTACGATACAGTCAGCTTCTGCAGCCTTGAATGCAACAACACCGTTCTGAACGTTCTCGATGGTGGGATTGGGCTTGATGTCAGAATATACAGCATAGGGGATGTTAGCAGCATCCAGAAGATCGGTAACCTTAGCGGTAACACCAAACTTGATCAGGTCGGGATCAGAAGCAACGAATGCCTTCTTATAGCCACGAGCCTGCATCTCGGTAACGATGCTGTTGATAGCTCCCTTGCCATGGTAGGAAGTCTCATTAAGGATAAATCTGTTCATATTTATCTCCTTTCGATCAAAACTGCAATTCGCAGAATATTATGCGTATATATTAACACAGACAGGATAGATTCCGTCAATTACGAAAATGTGAACGAATCGTTCTTTTTTCATTTCTCTTCCACTCTGTACAGATCCACTCTTCTGGCAGATAGGATAGGAAGCTGGTCTCGTACTTCATCCACTAAAGTAAGATCCAGCGTATGGATCATCATACCGGGCTCTGTCCCCATCTGCTCCAC
>JAZUIK010000151.1:0-8224 GCA_045642205.1 Bianqueaceae bacterium | reverse complement strand
AAAAACCCGAAAGACTTTCATCTTTCGGGTAGCAGGGGTTACAAGAGTCGAACTCGTATCTACGGTTTTGGAGACCGCTGCTCTACCATTGAACTAAACCCCTGGATCTTCACTTTCGTGAGCGACTTGTATATCATATATGGTTTTTGAGGGTTTGTCAAGAAGTATGCTCGAAAAAATACAAGAGATAGGAAGGAAAGACAGAATCTCCATCTATGTCGCGATATGAATTTTTGAACAAAAGATTATGCAGGAATTGTTGCATTTTAGTGCTGTGGTAGGGTGTTGTTTCCTTGAAATGCAGGATTTGTCATGATATAATTGTAAGGCTATAGTGGGGAAAGTATGTCCTCTTTTTAGCATGTTCAAAATTTGAAGTACAGAATGGAAACAGGGTATGGAAATTAATGAAGTGATTCGGGATCTGGTCCTCCAGCAGCCGGATCGAATGATCTTCTCCAATGTCAGGGAGAAGGCATCCAATCCTTACCGCAAGACGACCGTCAGACCGGTCATGATCCGGTCGGAAGTCATGTGGCAGATCGAGCGATTTACAGAGAAACAGGCTTTTCAGGAAAATGTATCCGCGGAAATGCTCCCGGAGAAACTGGAAGGACTGTTTTCCGAGTACCTTCAGATGGATTCCTGGTCCAAGACCTATACGGCTTTTGTCAAGATCTCTCAGAAGGGCAAGGTGCTCTATCGAAAGAAGCCTGCGCTGGAAGCGGGAGAGACCTGCGACAATGATAGTTCCCCCAAGGCTCAGAACCGCGAAAAGCGGTATCTTCTGGAAGCAAAGGATGCTCCCAGACCTTTGGTGGATCTGGGGGTTGTCACCAAAGACGGCAAGGTCGTTGCCAAACGATACGATAAGTTCAAGCAGATCAACCGCTTTGTGGAGATGATCGATGAGGGTATCGAGCCCTCCGTAAAGGAACTCAATATCATCGACTTTGGCTGTGGAAAATCCTACCTTACCTTTGTTCTCTATGATTATCTGACCCGTGTCCGCAAGATCAGGGCTCACGTAGTGGGGCTGGATCTGAAGGAACAGGTCATTAAGGATTGTAATCGTATCGCTGCTTCCTACGGATACAGTGATTTACGGTTCGAGATCGGGGATATCAATGGCTATCAGCCTGATTTTCAGGTAGATATGGTCATCTCGCTCCACGCCTGTGATACGGCTACGGACTTCGCTCTGTACAATGCGATCCAGTGGAAGACACCCCGCATCTATTCCGTTCCCTGTTGCCAGCATGAAGTCAATCATCAGATCGGAAGAAAGTCTCTCAGCTCTCTGTCGGAATACGGTCTGATCAAGGAGCGTTTTGCAGCGCTTCTAACCGATTCTCTGCGTGCCGATACCTTAACGGCCGTAGGCTATAAAACGGATATCCTGGAATTTGTTGATATGCAGCATTCTCCCAAGAATCTGCTGATCCGTGCCGTAAAGACAGGAAACAGCAAGGATATGAAGGCCCGGGAAGAAGCAAAAAAACGCATCGAAGAGACGACCAGGGCCTGCGGCGTTATGCCCACTCTCTGGAAACTGCTGAAAGAAAAGGAAGAAGCGTAAAAATGAATTCAATCAAAAAGGTATGGCCCAGAAAGGGTATCCTCCTGAATGGGACAACCTTTAAAACGATTCCTGAGCTGGTAAAGCAATATCAGTCTCCGGAATTTGAGAAGACATACACTTACTATGGAACCGATCTGGGAGCAGTGGTAACAGAGAAGGGAACCACCATCAAACTGTGGTCTCCTGTGGCAGAAGCAGTTTCCGTGTGTCTGTATTCTACCGGTTCCAATAAGGAAAAGGGTGCGAAGCTTTTACTGGAGCTCCCCATGGTACAGGATATGGAGCATCCCGGTATCTGGCTTTACGAAACTCATAATGATCTTAGAAATATCTACTATACCTTCAAGGTGACCTTTGGAGAGGAGACCGTGGAAGCGGCCGATCCCTATGCCAGAGCCGCCGGTGTGAACGGTTTTCGTTCCATGGTCGTTGATCTGAAGGAAACGGATCCCGAAGGATGGGATGAGGATCCCTATTGTTATCAGGGAGCCCAGACTGAAGCTATTATCTGGGAGACCCAGGTCAAGGATTTTTCCCACGCCGAGGATTCCGGAATGGCACCGAAGGGCAAGTATGCTGCCCTGGGAGTTACCGGTACTACCATCTATGAGACCGAGCCGATCATTCAGGAAGGCAGAGAATATCCTCTGAATGCCACCGGTATCGATCATGTGAAGGACCTGGGGATCACCCATATCCATCTGCTTCCCTTACATGAGAATGCAACGGTGGATGAGACCAAAAAAGAATCCAATTACAACTGGGGATATGATCCCCTGAACTATAACGTACCGGAGGGTTCCTTCTCGGAGGATCCTTATCATGGTGCGGTCCGCATCAAAGAACTGAAAGAAGCCATCCTTCGCTTGCACAAGCAGGGGATCGGTGTGGTTCTGGATGTGGTCTACAATCATACCTACTTTACGAAAGAATCCTGGTTCGAGAGGATCTGTCCTTACTATTACCATCGTACCATGGAAGACGGCACCTTCGGCAATGCCTCCGGCTGCGGCAACGAGACCGCTTCCGAAAGAAGCATGATGCGCCTCTTTATGCTGGATTCCATCCGTTACTGGGCAGAGGAATACCATATCGACGGCTTCCGCTTTGACCTGATGGGTATCCATGATACGGACACCATCAACGAGGTCAGAGACATGCTGGATTCTCTTCCCGGAAACAAGAACTATCTGGTCTATGGAGAACCCTGGGCGGCACTGCCTCCCGCACTTCCTGAAGGCAGCATCCCTGCCAATATGTCCAACCTGGATGCCTTAAAACCGGAGATCGGTGTCTTTAACGATGAGATCCGTGACGGCGTTAAGGGATCCTGCTTCGTCAAGGAAATGTCCGGCTTCGCCAACGGCGGACAGGGCAAGGAGAAAAATATCGTGGAGGGTGTTCTGGCTAGATGCCATAAGGATGATGACCATCTGCCGTCCCGCATGATCACCTATGTCAGCAGTCATGATAACTATACACTCTGGGATAAGCTGACCTTTACGGTAGAGTCCGACGGCTCCGGTTTCAATGAGCCGGAAATGATCCGTGTCGCCATCAATAAACTCTGTGCCGCCATCGTTCTGATGTCTCAGGGCACGGCGTTCATGCAGGCGGGCGAGGAGTTCGGCCGCAGTAAGCAGGGTGAAGGCAACAGCTACAACTTAGATGCCAACATCAACGATATCTTCTGGGGCAGAAAGACCAGGTTCCAGGAACTCTATGAGTATTACCGCGGCTTGATCGCGATCCGTAAGAAATATTCCTGCTTCACCGATCCTACCGGCAAGGCTGCCAGAGAGATCAACATCTTCAAACAGGATGAACATATCGTCGGATTTCTGATCCCCGGACAGAAAAAGGGAGATCCGAAAGAGATTCTGGTGATCCTGAACGGATCCCACCATGCCAAGGAGATCCACCTGCCCGAGATGGCAGGCAAGGGTCGTATGCGTATTACCAGAAGGACCAAGTGGCATGTACTGGTCAATGAATCCGTGGCATCCACAGAGCCCATCAGTGTCTTTGAGGGCAATCGCTGGACGCTGTTCATGCGCTCGGCTATGGTAGCCATCTCGGATGAGACCATCGAATAAAACGACACGATAGACCAATTGGCAAAGATATTTGAAAGATAACGATCCATAAAAGGAGACTGCTATGAGTAACGCTGAAAGCAAAAGACCTGCCTTGATCGGAGAATGCATCGTTCCCATGTACAACCATCCCACCAACGTCCACGAGACCGTAACGGATGAAGCCCTGTACGGCATGGGATGCGAGATCCTGGAGGAAGAAAACGGCTACAGCCACATCCGTATGGAATACGGCTACGAAGGCTGGGTCGATTCCAAGAGCCTGATCGAGGGCACCTGGAGAGAGGATCTTCCCAAACTCCGTAATATGAAGCGTCAGCTGGATGTCATGGAGGAGACCAAGGTCAACTGCCCCATTATGCAGACGGTGCCTATGGGCGGTGTACTTCTTAAGGCAGAAGAGGAATTTAATACGGACATCCGTGAAGGCTGGATCTGTGTCCGCCTGGTGGATGGACGAAAAGGCTATACGAAATCCTCCTATCTGGTCCCTTACACAGAACTGAGCTGGACCGCTGACCATCTGGATGAGGAGACCTTCAGAAAAGAGGTCACCGACATGGTCAAGCTGTATGAAGGAACCCATTATCGCTGGGGAGGCAAGTCCCCCATGGGTATCGACTGCAGCGGTCTTTGTTCCATGGCATATCTTCTTTGCGGCATCATCATCTACCGTGACGCAGCTATCAAGGAAGGTTACTGCCTGAAGGAGATCACCCGTGAGGAGATCAAGCCCGGCGATCTTCTGTTCTTCCCCGGCCATGTGGCCATGTATCTGGGAGGCGAAAGACAGATCTACATCCATTCCACCGCTAAGGCCGGCAGTGACGGTGTGGATTACAACTCTCTGGTTCCCGGAGATCCGATCTACCGGGAGGATCTGGACAAGAGCATTGAAGGCATCGGAAGCCTGTTTCCCACGAAAGGATAATTATGGACAGCGTGCAGTTCAAACTGCCTTCCTTTGAAGGCCCTCTGGATCTGCTGCTGCATCTGATCGAAAAGAACAAAGTGGACATCTACGATATTCCCATTCTGGAGATCACCAGACAGTACCTTCAGGTACTGCAGACCTGGGATGAGCTGAATATGGAGGTGGCCAGCGAGTTCATCGTCATGGCAGCCACACTGATCCATCTGAAAGCAAAGAAACTCCTTCCTACCATCGAGGCAGCGGAGGAGGAACAGGAAGATGAAGAGGCGGAGCTGATCCGTCGCCTGATCCTGTATAAGCAATATAAGGATGCCGCCAAGGCCATGCGTCCCATGATCCGAAGACCGGAAGAGGGACTCTACTTCAGACAGGCTGAGGTCATCCGCGGAAAGAAGCCCATGCCCTCCGCAGAGAAACTGCTGGAGGATCAGGATCTGGAAGAGCTCTATACCCTGTACTTAAGACTCTGGATCAGTAAGAAGGAAAGTGTGGATGAGATCCGTAAAAACTTCCGCACCGTACAGAGAGAGCGTTATCTGGTATCGGATAAGATCAGGGAATTACAGCAGACCCTGGATATGATGGAGATCGTCAGCTTCTATGAGCTGAGAAAGGGAAGTCATTCCAAGGACGAAGAGATTACCTACTTCATGGCCATGCTGGAATTGTCCCGCAATAACGAAGTAGCATTGGAACAGGATGTCATGTTCGGAGACATCAGAGCAAAGAGAAAATCAGAAGAGGAAAAACAATATGGAGAGACGATGCCCTTCAAGGGAGAGGAAGATCTGTGAAGCCCTTTTGTTTGCATCCGGTGAACCGGTCGCGTTAAAAGATATCGCGAAGGTACTGGAACTTGGCAAACAGGAGACAGAAAAGATCCTGCTCGGACTGATGGACGAATACGAGAGGGAAGAGTACGGAATGATCATCCTTCGACTGGAGGATCGTTTCCAGATGTGTACCAACCCTGTTTATTACAATAAGATCGAGATGCTCTATAAGCAGCAGGCGGAGATCCGTCTGACCGATACCCAGCTGGAGACCCTGGCCATCATTACCTATCGCCAGCCCGTCACCAGACAGGAGATCAACGATATCCGTGGTGTATCCAGTGACGGTGTGGTCACCAAGCTCATGGAGATGGGTCTGGTGGAAGAAGCCGGACGCTTAAGAGCACCCGGAAGACCGCTGTTGTTAAAGACCAGCGAGGCTTTCTTGAAGGCCTTTAAGCTGCGCAGTGTGAAGGATATGCCCCACCTGCCGGAGCCCACCCAGGGAACATTGGAAAACATGGATGAACCAGAAAACGCTCAGCAGGTCAGCCTGGGAGTGGATGAGGAGAATAACTAAGATGGAAGAGCGTCTGCAAAAGTTTATGGCAGAGTGCGGCGTCGGATCCAGAAGACGCTGTGAGGAATGGATCAAGGAAGGCAGAGTCAAGGTCAATGGTGTGATCGTCACCGAGATGGGTGTCAAGGTCGACCCTGATAAAGATAAAGTGGAGTTCGGAGGAAAGATCCTGAAGGCAGAGCAGCCCATGACAACGGTGCTCTTAAATAAGCCCGCCGGTTATGTTACCACCTCTCACGATCAGTTTAACCGTCCCGATGTGACCCAGCTGGTCAACATGCCCGGCGTCAGACTCTATCCTGTCGGAAGACTGGATTATCAGACCACCGGTCTGTTGCTTCTCACCAACGATGGTGAGCTGGCATACAAGCTGACCCATCCCGGCAAGCAGGTGGACAAGGTCTACGAGGCACTTCTGAAGGGCGAGATGACCCTGGAGGCCGTACGCAAACTGGAGAAGGGTGTCAAACTGGATGATGGCTTTGTCACCAGCCCCGCTACCGTCAAGGTCCATGGGATCCGCAACGGCAATACCGCCATCGAGATCACCATCCACGAGGGAAAGAACCATCAGGTCCGTCGTATGGCGGAAGCTGTCGGTTTCCCGGTCCTCAGACTGAGAAGGATCCAGGAGGGTTCTTTGAAACTGGGCAATGTGAAAGAGGGACAGTATCGTATCCTCTCTGACGGTGAAGTCCGCAAACTGAAGGAAGAATAAGTAAGAACATAGACTTTCATTACGGAGGCAAGTATAACAGTGAAGACCAAGCAGGATGATGTCCTTGTCAGGATCAAAGCGAAATACGGAACCATGAGTAAAGGCCAGAAGCGTCTGGCAGATTATATCCAGAATCATTACGAGAAAGCAGTCTATCTAACCGCCGCCAGGATGGGTGAGGTGGTCGGTGTGTCCGAGTCCACCGTTGTCCGTTTTGCGTCCGAACTGGGATATGACGGATACCCCGGCATGCAAAGAGCCATGGAGGAGACTATCCGTACCAGACTGACCGCACTGCAGCGTATGGAAGTATCCAGTGCCAACATCGAGGACGATCGTCTGGTCCAGTCGGTGCTGCAGGGAGATATCCTGAACATCCGAGAGACCATGAACCTGGTGGATGAGAACGATTTCCAGCAGGCAGTGGAGAAGATACTGAATGCCAAGAAGATCTATGTACTGGGTGTAAGGTCTTCTGCGCCCCTGGCATCCTATCTTGGCTACTATCTGAACTTGTTCTTCGGAAATGTCCACGTAGCTTTGACCAACAGTATTTCCGAGACCTTCGAGCAGATCCTGAAGATCTCCCCCGATGATTGTATGATCGGTATCAGTTTCCCCCGTTATTCCAAACGTACGGTCAAAGCCATGGAATATGCCAGAAAGCAGGGGGCTTCCGTGGTAGCCGTGACGGATAACGATGAATCTCCCATTGCGGCCAACGCAGACTGTGTACTGAAGGCTTACAGCTCCATGGAATCCTTCGTGGACTCCCTGGTAGGACCTATGAGTCTGATGAATGCCCTGATCATTGCCATCAGCCGCCAGAGAAAGGAAGAGGTCGAGAGAAATCTGACCACTCTGGAGAACATCTGGAAAGAATACGATGTTTATGAAAAGGCAGGAGACGAAGCCGATACCTTCGGAAGGATCCTTTCATGAAGTGGAACGTGATCGTCATCGGTGCCGGAGCCAGCGGCATGATGGCTGCAGGAAAAGCAGCAGAGCAGGGTATGAAGGTACTGCTGCTTGAAAAGAACGAAAAGGCAGGACGCAAGATCGCCATTACGGGAAAGGGCCGCTGCAATGTGACCAATGAGTGCGATAAGCGCACCTTTATGGAAAACACCATTACCAACAGCCGTTTTCTCTATTCCGCTCTGGAGGAGATCGATCCTCAGGGCATCATGGCCCTTCTGGAATCCTATAAGGTCCCGTTAAAGACCGAAAGAGGACAGAGAGTCTTCCCCGTATCCGACAGATCCTTCGATATCATCGACGGACTCTTGCGTTTTGTTAAAGATAAGGGTGTCAAGATCGCCTATGGTGCCAAGGCGGAAAGCCTGGAACCTATCCTTTCAGAAGGACTATCCGGAGACGCGGGCTTTCGCGTTACGGCTTCCTTAAGCGGTGGATCCACGGAAACCTACGAGGCAGATTGTGTGATCGTCGCTACGGGAGGCTTAAGCTACCCCCAGACCGGTTCCACCGGAGACGGACACCCCATAGCGGAGGAACTGGGACTGGAAGTTACGGGTACA
>JAZUIK010000150.1:0-2574 GCA_045642205.1 Bianqueaceae bacterium | reverse complement strand
CTGCAAAGGCTCGTATGCATTGTTCAGGAACATAGCATGGACCAGGTTCATGTTGCCCTCGACGATACGGAACTTGTCTGCTCCGTAGTTTGCCAGTTCGGTCACGTTAGCTGCCGTCAGGTAATTCAGTACGTCGATGGTACCTGCCTTCAGATCCGTCAGTGCCGTGGAAACATCGGGAAGGAAACGGAAAGTAACGGAATCCAGGTAAGGAACACCGGGGATCCAGTATCCGTCATAAGCAGCGAGCTCTAACTTGTCACCTACAGCGTAGGAAACAAACTTGAAGGGACCGGTGCCTACAGGATGGGTAAAGTCTTCAAATCCATCCGGAATGATCGCCAGGGTCAGCTGAGAAAGGAATTCAGAATCTCCCTCGTTCAGCGTAACCGTAACGGTGGTATCCGTTGCCTCTACAGATTTTACTGCAAGAGAAAACGCGGAGGACTCACCCAGAATCTCCGCGTAACGCTTGATGGAATATAAAATGTCATTGGTCGTAACCGCATTACCGTTATGGAAGGTAATGCCTTCACGAAGCGTAAAGGTGTAGACCGTTGCGTCATCGGAAATGGTTACTGTCTTGGCAACTGCCGGCTCCAGATCTCCGGAGCTTGTTGGCTTTACCAGACCTTCATACAGATTAAATACCACACTTCTGGTTCCTGCGTCCGTGCTTTCATGGGGGTCAAGACTTACCAGATCCTGAGTCATGCCATAGACAAGATGTCCGCCTTTTACAGGCTCAGTTTCTGTTTCGTGTGTGTTGGAAGGGTTAGCTGACGTCTCGTTTTTCGTACCGCCTGCGCATCCTGACAGTGCAGTCGCCATAACGAGTACCAGCGCGATAAGAAGTACACTCTTCTTCACTTGGTTTACCTCGCTTTTCCCTTCTCTCATTATGTTATTGTCGGCAATTATTATAGACAGTTCTTCTTTCAAATTCAAGTAGATGATAGCGACAAATAGGTTCGTCTGGCTTCTTCATGCTACATGATCAGCAGCAAATAGATCCTGACGAACCTTTTACTCATAGAATACTTTTATTTACTCTCGCGTGCTTTTCGGATCTGCTCTTCCCTATCCTCCACCAAGGTCAATCGAACTTCTTTAAGACCCATACCGGCTTCACCAAAGAAGAATTTCAGGAAGAACTGTTCCAGATCTACCAGATGAAGCGTTACCTCCCTGGTAACCCACTCGGTCTGTTTTCCGGTGATGGTGATCGTCTCCAGAAGTTCTCTGTTCTGGAAAATGGAAACAGGGATCTGCGCATTTTCACCACCAAAATTCGCCTTCATGGTGAGGCTCAGTTTATAGAGACCTCGATGTGTTACCTGGATGCTGTAGTACTTGCTCTTTCCCTTGGCTGTATCAATGTCATCAGGATCTGTCAGTACAAAACTGCCATCTCCCGTGCAATCACAGTTCCACAGGACCATATTCTGGATCGCTGCCTCTTCATCATCCAGTGCTTTTGTCAGCATGTCCTCCAGTTCACTCTTCAGTCCCATCTCACGATAGAAGACAGGGGTATGCAGAAGGAATCGAAGGATGTTCTCGGCACTTCTTTGCAGTTCTGCTCTGGTCAGGTTTCCGTTTGCCAGTGCCTCTTTCAGGTTGTCCCCATTACTGTTCTCATCGGCATTGGCATTGACCATATTCAGATCGTTCTGTGCTCTGACCTGGGAAGCCACGTTGGCAAGGGATCCATCACTTCCGGCTGTGTCGTTACCCTTAGCCCACCAGTCGGTCATGACGATACCGTCATAATTCCATTCCTTGCGAAGGATACCGGTCAGAAGATCGTAATATGCAGCCGTCCAGAAACCATTTACCGGGCCATAGGTGGACATAACAGAGTCCGCCTGCCCCTCCTTAACCGCAATCTCAAATCCCTTCAGATAGATCTCACGGAGTGCTCTCTCGGAGATAACAGAATTCGTGGAGTTTCTTCCGGTTTCCTGGGTATTGCCGCAGAAATGCTTGATGGTACCGGTAACGCCGTAGGCATGAAGGCCACGTAGCTGTGCTGCTGCCATCTTACCGGTCAGGAAAGGATCTTCTGAGAAATACTCAAAGTTACGTCCGTTCAGAGGATGACGATGGATATTCATTCCGGGACCGAGCAAAGACTCGATACGGTTCTTTCTCAGTTCCAGTCCTTCCCACTCATACAGTTCATAGTTCAGTTCCTCGTTCCAGGTACATGCCAGACAGGTACCGTTAGGCATGGCGAAGGCAATGGTACCGCAATCCATACGGATTCCGCTGGGACCATCGGACACACCGGCCACAGGGATTCCAAAACTTCTTAAGTGCTCTGTCACACCGCCAAAGCATCCTGCAATACCTGCCGTGACCTTGGGAGAGCACATACCCTCTCCACGCATCATGCAGATCAGATTGTGGTCATTTAACTGTGCTACAAAGTCCTTCATGGAGACAGTCCCTTCGTAGACATCCTTGAGCTTATAGCCTTGATCTCCGGTATAGGGGATCTCCAGAGGAAGTTCCTCTTCTCTCTTTACAGAAGGAAGTTTCGTCTGTAAAGGAACATCCTCATATTCCATG